>DOWI01000369.1 GCA_003519645.1 Oscillospiraceae bacterium | reverse complement strand
TGCAGTTATTCGTATTACATGAGATAGTGTCAAGATGTGTTTGCAACTTTGTTTAAGGGAACTCTTGAAACGAATGTCAAGCAGCGTTGGTTTGTAGTGTTTGCTGAATGGCTAGTTGGCTGATATAAGACCTGGACACCGACCACTCTTCTTCATATTCCATCAGATAGGTCGTTACCAGTCGAATATAAGAATCCTTACTGGGGAAAATCCCAACCACATTGGTTCTTCTGCGGATTTCCCGGTTCAAGCGCTCCAGCATATTGGTAGAGGATATTTTTCTAGCGTCCAGTTTTGAGAAGCAGAAGAACTGCAAGGAATCTTCCAGTCCGTTTTCTAGGATTTGAATCGCCTCTGGAAAACGTTTTTCGTATTTATGCACCAACTGTTCTGCCCGTTGATGAGCTTCTTCCACCGTAGGTGCCATCCATATTTGTTTGAGCTGTGCGGCGAAGCTCTCTTTGTCTTTATGTGGAATGTGCGCCAAGATATTGCGCATAAAATGGACCTTACACCGTTGCCAGGCTGTACCGGGGAATGACTCGGAAATCGCTGTGACTAGGCCCTTATGGGCATCCGATACAACCAGGGAAGGCGTTTTTAGGCCACGCTCTTTCAGGTTTTCAAACAATTGGGTGTAGCTTTGCTTTGATTCTTCCAACATGGGTTCTATTGCTAAAATATGGCGCTTCCCAGTCTCATCAACACCACAAACCAGAAGCACGGCCATACTGATAATCCGGCCATCATAGCGTATCTTTTCATACAGAGCATCCACCCATAAAACAGGGTAGGTAGAATCATCCAGGCGCCGGCTGCGGAACTCCTGCACCTGCTCATCCAAGCCTTTGGCCATCGCACTGACCTGGCTGTGAGATAGATTGTCAATCCCCAGACTTTTGGCTAGTTTATTCATTTTTCGAGTGGATACACCCTGCACAAAAGCTTCCTGGATGACTTGCACCAGTGCCGCTTCACTGCGTTTGCGCTCACTAACAAAAAACGGGATATATCCACCATTTCGCACCTTTGGAACCATCAGGTACATGGTACCCATACGGGTGTCAAAGCGCCGGGGACGGTAGCCACTTCGATGGGTCGAGCGTTCCTTCTCTTGTTCATGTTTAGAGGCTCCTACTTTTTGGCTAATCTCCGCCTCCATCAACTCTTCGCATAACCATTCCAGCATACTGAGCATCGGATCCGGCTGGGCCACACAATGCAGTAGAACTTTTTCGAAATTTGCGGTATACTCTTTCTGAGCCATTGGGTTACATCTCCTTTTTGAATGTCTACACACCATTCATTTTACAGGAGTTCCCAATGGCTTTTCAATTGCCTGTGCAAACTTGCAAACTTTATTGTACGCTATCGGTTCTNNAAACTTTATTGTACGCTATCACCGTTGATATTTATAAGTCCTTTGAGCCACAACACTGTATTTCCGTAAAATAAGCTGGAGAAAAGTTGCAAACAAAACCCCCATAGCCGTATACCATGGGGGCGATTAGTCTCTTAGGTAATGTAAATGTAATCGCTGTCAACCAGCGTACCGTTGCTATTATAGACGTAGATATTCGCTTTTATCCGATATCTGTAGCTGGAGGATAAGTTGTCTCTTTCACCCGAAGCACTCATAGTAGTGCCGGTACTCGAGGTTTTTCCAGTTCCTATGGTCGCATAAGTCTTAAAGCCACTACCGGTATCGCGCTCCAATACCAGTTTAAGCTCCCCCCTGTATCCGGATGTGATGATGGCGTAAGCATTGCCGGATGCACTCGTTGCATAAATATCGCCACATGCATCGAACATGACGATATTGTTGTACTGCGGTCGAACATCGCCTCCCTCGTTAACAACAGGAATTGTTTTGGCAAAGGCATTAGTGCTAAGGCAGACGACAAAGACAATTGCTAGGAATACGCCGGTAATCTTTTTCATGTTTTCTCCTCCATTTGTTATGTACAGGGACAACCCCTTATACTAATAACGTATAACAGGGAGAAAATGTTACAAGATTCCATCCCAAGATTTAATAAACAAACAGAACTATCATGCAAAAGTTTTTTATCCCATACTTTCCAGTAACATTTGCTCTAAATAAATCGTTATTTTATTAGGATGAGACTTTGATGTTCTTTATAATCGTCATAATACTTGCCTTGAGCTCAGGTGTCAAGTTACGGTATAGGGTTAGGAGTGTTTCCTCCTCTGATGTAGCTGCATCGTCAACTCGCATCTTATGACCGATTAGAAAATCGACTGTTATGTTAAAATAATCAGCTATTTTAATCATTGTTTGAATGTCCGTCCGGCTCAATTCCACGATTTTCGTAACCATTTATCGATTGTTGGTTTATACCTATGGCATCAGCTAGAACCAGTTGGCTGATACCCTTTAATTTTCGCAGATACTTAAGATTTTTCATGTTATCACAACCCTTATCATACATATAGGATACCAAGTATGATAATCGTTGTATAACATAAATTATATGTTACTCGACATATATGGTGTGTCATTTGACAATTTCCATATGTTGCATTTAGTTGAACCATCAGGATATAATGATGTTACAAGCCAATAGAGCAGGGTTCTATAGGAGGTAATATCATGATCTTGTTTTTAATTCTTGCAATAGAAAACGATGAAGACCGCCAATTAATGCTTCGTATCTTCCAAGAATTCTATCCCGTCATGAAAGCAAGAGCTTTCAAATATACAAATAGCCATGAAAATGCAGAGGATATTGTACAGGACGCGATTGTGCGGCTAATTGCCAAGGTACCAGAACTACATAGGCTCAATAAATATCAGATTGCTACCTATGTTTACAAAACCGTTTCCAGTACAGCTATAGATAACCTGAGGAAAAACAGTAAGTATGTGGACATAGCTGAACTAGAGCATGATGCGATGGATATTGATGATGGTGCTTTACCTGTAGAAGATGAATATGAAAGAATTGAGTCTTATGAAAATATGGCAAAACATCTTAGCAAGTTATTTCCCAAAGAAAAAGATCTGCTTTATTACAAATACTTTCTTGATTTCCCGGACAAGGAAATAGCTAAGATTATGGGTATGGAGCATGGTGCAGTAAGGACATCACTTTCACGTCTTCGAAATAAAGTTAAAGCATTACTGATTAAGGGCGGGGAAATATATGGCCATTCAAAATAAAACTCCCAACAAGGATGATTGTTATGCTGCCATTGACGAAGCAGTGCTTAGGCTTGCAGTTTTAAGTATGGCAGAGGAGGATGGAAAAAAGTTGGTGGAGCAGAATCACCGATATAGTGAGATGAAAGAATTCCAACTACCGGATAATGTAAAACACCGTATTCTGCAAGAGATCAGAAAGAATGAGCGAAAAACATCTGTTAGGAATAATATGCGCAGGTTATATCCAGTACTAAGTAGAGTTGCAATGGTGTTCTTAGCCATATCCATTTGCTTTTATACAACATTTGCAGTATCTGCAGAATTTCGGCGGCTGATTTATAAGTTGCTGATCACCCCAGAAGAACGGTATACTCAGATCAGTATCGCTGATAGCCATTATGCTAGTTTTGCCGACACACACATATACAGTGATATGACACATGCTTTCGGTCTAACCTATATCCCCGGAGGATTTGAACTCAATAATGATGAGAGTGAGGTGACTGACCAATTTGCCAGCATCGTTTATGTGTCTCGTCATACAGACCAGCAATTTATATACTATCAAAACTTCTCTAAACAATCGAGTATGCGTGTGGACACAGAGAATGCTGATTATTTTACGACGACGCTGATAGGTAACAGTGAAGCAATTATAACTCAAAAAGGAACGATTATCACGCTATCCTGGCAAGTGGGAAGCACAATTCTGTACCTGTCAGGGAATTGCGGCAAAGACATGCTGATCATGATTGGAGAAGGTGTTGAACTTCTAAAATAAGCCATAGCAATATCCTTTGTTAAAAAGTGACATAAACAAAGTTACCCGGTAAATTAATAATTACTGAAATTCTTAACCATGAAGAACGTGTTTTATTCCATAACTTCTAAATTAGGAAGCACCTAAAATCGTCGTTTACTAGCGGTTGAATTGATCAACTTTTGTCCCTAGCACACAGGCAAACTCAGATCGCCAACCTCCATCGTATGGTCCTTTCAATATTATTTTTCGACAAAGACAACATCTGTCACCTGCAGCTCGCCACCCGTAGTACTTTCCGCACTGACAAAAATGAATTTATTTGCAAAAAGAACCATATCCCATTTTCCGTCAGCAGAGGCAATGGTTATGCGATAATCTCCTATCGTCTCATTAAACACTATATCAATATCTTTTGCACTTCTATTTTTAGGAATTAAAAAGCCTTCTGGCAGGGGGGGATACGCCTCACTCTGTACCATTATTCCATTTTCATAATCGATTATTACCTTGTTAACTATCTCAAAAAACTCATTTTCATTTACTTCCTGGGCAGAGGAATTGCTTATATCCATACTGTTTGACACATTGGGATCATGGCTTTCATTCTCTGGCTGCTCTGAGGCATTACCGGCCTCTGGTCTGTTAGTTTCAATGCTGGACGAAATTCCTGATGGTATTTCATCCGGCATTGAGTTTGGTTGCTCCTGTTGATTGCACGCTGCCAAGAGACTGATAAATATTAAAAATAAGCAAACCTTTTTAAACACAATTACGCTCCTTGCTTTAAAATATTTATTTTTGTTGGCTGGTATGACGCCTCACGGCTCTCATCCATATATATATAATACGCATTACTGCCCCACACATAGACGTCATGGCTTTTCGTAATCAGTACGTTTGAAAATTCTCCACAATAATAATAACGTACGTTTTCATTAAAATCCAGCTTGGTGGGAATGCTTATGATCTCCTTTTCATTTTCTGAGTTGTTTTTACCTAAGTTGTAACCCCAAGTATAAAAGTCACCTTTTTCTGTGTGGACAATAATAGAACTAGAAGAAACCGATATATCTTTTATTGATACACTGATCTTATCTATTAGAACAGCCTCTTCATATATATCGAAATATTCGCTCGTATCATCACCAACGATCCCAAATCTATCTTCCCCTATAAAATATAATTTTCCTGTTTCGGAGAGTCCTACTAATCCTTGGAACATAGGCCCTATTTGAATTATTGGTTCAGGAAAAGGAACCTGAGTTGCTTTTTCAAACATTATTTTGTTTTCAACAAGTGCGCCTTGAACAAAAACCTCATTCTTTGAATTGATAAAGGCTCGATAAATCACTGAATTTTCGATTTGAGAAATAGGCTCACCGCTATCTATATTTATCTCCATGATATCATGGCTTGACGCAAGGAAGGCACTTTCTTGTTTGGGATGTATGGATGCTCCTTTTTGTGTCCAGCCCAGTCCAAATATTTTGCCATTAGGCTCTGCTATCGTAACCAGATAATGAGACAATTTGATTTCTGCAACTGGTATTCCAAAATCCATTAATACTGGAGAATAGTAAATAGGTGTATTTTCTGAAGAAATTATTTTATATGCATTTGACCCCCATCCATATACCTTTCCGCTGGTAGTAACCGCAAACACAGTATTTGCAAGTGAGGATGTAACTATCTTTTTCACCGGTTCGCCAATCTCGATTTTCTGCGGAATCTTAACAACTTCTCCTGAACTATAACCAAGGCCGAGAACGCCCTGTTCATTCTCACCCCATGAAAGAACATCACCGTCCGAGGTGAGTGCAAAATGAGCTGTGAGAGTCAGTACGACTTCTTCTATATATGGTTGTGTTGCGATTGCTGCTTGTTCTATACTACATCCGTTAAGCGCAGCCAGTAGCATTGCCAAAATCGTCACTAATTTTATCATCAAAACCTCCACCGCTTATGTAATAAGAATTGTCGAATCATTCCTTACGAAGATAAAATAGGGAAAATGCCCGCAAAATTGTTTGGGATTTTGCGGGCATTTCGATCATTTAAGACAGGCTAGGATACCATATTCTGCAAAAATACTTCATCGCCCTCTCTGCAGCTTATTGGTTACAAGGAGTGTAAAAACCACGTTAATAACCGACTCCGGGGAACACTACATATGTGTAAGGATCATATTTTGTGCTAATGTTGGAAGCGTTCCGGGTTTCAAAATGCAGATGATTGCCGGACGACCAGCCAGTGTTTCCAACCTCACCAATTTTTGCTCCTGCAGACGGAGTAAAAGTGGCTACGGTCGAAATGCTTTCGGTTCCCGTAAATCTACTGCGGTAGGACGTTAATGTCGTGTTGGCAGTTCCGTTGGTAAACTTGGAAAGATGTGCATAGATGACTTGGGTGCCGCCAGAGGTACAATCAATATAATTTCCATAGTTCACCAAATAGGTAGTTCCGTTCAAAACACCAGTGTAAATTCGGCTACGGTGAGATACGCTTGTAACCGCATTTACTTGAGTACCTGCCGGAGCTGCAACGTCAATACCCGCATGCCCCCCTGCGCTATAGTCCTGAGATATTGAGCCCGTCGTAATAGGTGCGGACCAGCTGGTGGAAGGGATTTTTACCGCTGCTTTATCAACGTATCCATAATCTATTGTGCCGTAATTTAGGAAACGAATATAATAGCGATTGGCGTTGCTATTGTTGTTGTAAACCCATACGCGTTCACGGGAACTTACGAAACCTTTCGATGTACTGCCGGTAGCCGTTGAATAAACGGTGTATGAACCGCCAGCTATGTAACAAAGTTTTTCAACAGTGGCAAACGGCTGTATTCCCGCAAAAGGATCTACAATGCCAGCGGCCTTTTCTTGCTCAGGGGTCATTTTATCTGCGCGAGGACCAAAGTTGAAAGGGTTTTCCGGTGTTGAGTATTGTTCACCGTAACCGGGTGGAGGTATTTCGACCGGCATTTCAAATGCCGCCGATGTTGGTATTGATAGGCCGAGAACAAGCATAAAACACAAGACCAAACTAACAAACTTCCTTTTCATAACGTCCTCCTTGTTTGATGTCATTAGGTTGATGGCTAATATAAATGAATACGCCCCCTTTCTGCCTTGCTTTTTAAATAAAGGATTTATCTGCATAGATCCTTTAGTTAATTAACATCGTATTTTTTATCTCTTAATAAAATAACGGATTAAATCTATGAAATGTTACAAGCCTTTTTGTATTGTACAAAACCTAAATTCTAGAGAATCTGAAAGAGATTGATTGGAGTAAATTATCTCGTAACTTTAAATCAATAAATATCAGCAAGGGAATAAAGGCTGCTGTACATAAGCTTATGAAAGCTATGTACAGCAGTTTTTTCAGATTATATCTGCTACAACTTGGAAACAATCCTCCCATAGATATGCTTCTACCGGTAATCATGCTGGGCAATATGGATAATCACGTTGTCGCCCGGAAGAAAATCAGAGTCGTAATGGGAATTGGAATACAGGCAAAGGCAGAGGGTCCCATCTTGCAGGGTGCAGAACACGCCTCCGGCATATTTTCCTGTGATAACAGCCTGTCGGCGGCTGCCTACCAGATGGCGGCGTTCCGCTCCGTCAAAAGGGTTGGGAGTAGCTTCCCTGACTGAAAGCTTCAGCTGGTTTTCCGCAGGTTCATGTTCCAAAATGCGGGCCCGGAGCTCCTGACCCGGACGGTATAATTTCCGTATATCTAGAATNNCATACCCGCCGCAATGCAGCAGGCAGCGCCGGGCTCCCACAACGAGAACAGAACAGGTTGCGAGGTCTCCGGGTTTCCCGCCGCGCCCGCTGATAAATGCCCGGCGGCGCTTGACCAATGCCAGTGATCGGGAGGCGAGGGCGACCTCACCCTCTCTATCTACATTGGTAATGACATAGTC
>DOWI01000347.1 GCA_003519645.1 Oscillospiraceae bacterium | reverse complement strand
CATCAGCGCCACAGTCTTACCTGTACCGCTCTCGCTACCCCACAAATGCACGAAGAACGGTAGCGCCCCGAACGGTTGAACCAGTACGCTTGCGAATGAAGCAGCCAACATAATTCGCGCCGTGATTGACATTGCGCGGCATTCTTTAGCTATCGAAACCCAACTAGCCGACTTGCCTCGTGTTGATATTGCGCTGAACATCGTGCGGAAATTGGCATCGCCGTCGAATATCAACCCGTCTACATACGGCGAGAACCCCTCGCCCTCTATATAGCCCAGCCGACCGACACTTTTCCGTTCCGGGATACGGTCGTAATTGATATTCTCGATATCCGACAAGTACCGAACCAACGCTTTCGCATTTTCGCTTGTAACTGCAACGCCCATATCAGCCATAGAAATTATTGAATTTGCACTGGCAAGTGTGCGCTTGTCCATAATCAATTCGCGCCACTTCTTGCCTTTTGAATAGGCTATTTTCAGCTTTTCCACACCCGTATCAATGTTTACCAGTCGCTCTACCGGCATAATCGGGTGAGGGCAGGCAATCTCTTCACCGAACCCTGTGCGNNTGCCAATCGCCGACATCGAGTTCTATCAGCTGACCCGTAAACGCTGTGGTGTTGTCGATATATACAGTATCGTTTGCGGTTTTTTGAGATTCATAGAATGTTTTAAGTAGCTTCTTAAATCCGGTTATTTCAAGGTTTTTAGCGTACTCGGCCATCCGTTTTATTTCCAGTTCGCGTTGAAACGGATTATTAATTGCCAATACCGCCTCGTAAGGTGCCGGTGTAAAAAAATCTTCTTTGGTGTATTGCTCCAGATCCAATGCTTCACCTCCAAGGCTTCTCTATAAAGTATTCATCAAGTTGTTCCAATCGACCGACAGCCCAGGCATATAACCCCATGTCTGAGTGTAGACCATGGGCGCGAACCAGTCGGCGCAATGCAATAAACTCGCTTTGATGCTCGTTATAATCATCCCGATACGCTTCCAACTGAGCCTGTTTTTCCCGTCGCTCTGCCTGTATCTTGCGCATCTGGTCGGTTGGTATCGGTTTTTTGAGATCAAGCCCGAGCCCAAACGCTGCATTTAATGTTTCCTTCGCCGTTTTGAAATCACATCCGGTGATCTGCTGTACAAAATCAAATATATCCAGATGCAGATTACAGACAAAACAGTGAAACCGCCCATTTTTGACCGATGCCGACGGGTTCTTATCGTCGTGGAATGGACAGCACGCTTGTCCACGGTTGCTAAAATCCATGCCGTACATTTCACATACTGCCCGAATATCAACAGATTCTTTGATTAATCGTGCTGTATCATAAGTCACGGTAATCAACAACCTGTGTCAGCACCTTAGTCCGGCGGCAGTAATCGCATTTTTCGCAACGCACCGGATTTACAAGCCCAAGTTTGATATCATGATATCTATGTATGTTAGGTAAAATAACGTTGTTCATGCAATCATCGAGCACATCTGGGGGTATACCAATAAGCTCGATATCNNGTTCCTGCCGCCAACACAAACGGCAGATTGTTCCCCTCGACTGCGCGGTATATAGCGCCTTGTATGTCATACCCCCACGCTTCGACGAACGGCAACTTACCCTTACCATCTACCCGCACCGGCTCAAAATCTTTCATTGCCTTTTCATCAACGATCAACTTGACCGGATGATAGCTGTCAATCTTGATTTTGCAGGGAATGCCGTCAATCTCGCCGGTCATAATGACTTGTTTTTCGCCAGACATATATCGCATAAACATTTCGTCTCGTTCCATCCGGGCGATAAGGATTTCCGCTTGTCGATATTCAGACTTTAGCTCACCGCTGCGGGTGAATATCTCTGGATTTTTCGCACGGAACACATCAAGCGTACCCTCGAAATGCGCGTCAACGTAGCTACCAACCAGTAACGCGGTTGTTTTCTCTCGGACATATTCGCCCCGGATTTCAGCAAGCGCGGCGAATTCGCACTCCTGAAACGCCTTGAATTGGCTTGCGCCCATGTACTCTTGTTGCGCCTCGGGAGAGAAGTAGTTTTCAGCGGTGATAAGCACAGCAGCTCAACTCCTTCCGGCACCGTATCAGTCACAGCGAGCGGATCAGCAGCAGACGCGGCTTTCTCGGCGCATTTACCGCAGAGCGGCCGACCGTACTTTTCGTGTGTATATTTCGAAATTGCCGCGGGTGGCTTACCGCCGACCGACTGAATAGCATCCCCGCAATCGGTGCATTGCACATCGTTGTTACCGGCGACTGGCTTCGGGACGAATGGACGGATGCGGAGGGCTTCGACTACTTCCCCAAACGCTTTGACGTTGTCGGAAAAAAGCTGTATCTTCTTGCCCGCCCATTCTTCTATGTACGGCGTTTTATAAATCTTAGATATTGTTTTCGCATTGGTAGTATTAACTATCATCGGCTTTACACCGGGCTCTGCAAACCGCATCACCATACATTCTTCTTTTTTACCGTCCGATCCGATCACCATTTCATTTGCAACAGATTTTATCGTCAGCACCATGTCTTTACCGGGGTCGAGCACATACGCTCCGATATAATCTGGATTTTGCAATTTTTTATAATGTGTTTTACTCATAATTTTTGTCCCTTTCTTTTCCTCCGCTTATCGGACGGAGTTGTTACCGCCAGCGAATCGTCCCAGCCGCGGTTGATTCTCCCCCATATTGCCTGAGGATCTATACCATACACGCGGCCCCACTCTGCTACAGTGTTAACGATGCCGTCAATTTCGATTAATCTATTAGAGCGTTTATTACTTTGCTGATCGAATTTAGTGATCCATTGACAATTATTCGGGGCGTACGGACCGTCATTGTTTATCCTGTCGAATGAGTAATTACTTTGATACCCGTGTGCTAATGACCACTCCATAAAGCTTTCAAAGTAATCTTTCCATAAGTCGCAAATATAGATACCGCGTCCGCCATAATCCTTATAGTTGTTTGTTTTAGGGTTATAGCATCTTGATTTCATGCCAATCCAAATTTTATATAATCGTGTTTTAGAGTTTCCGTGAGTGATGCTGCGCTCCGATGTAACATCCCTGATCCAACAGCCACAGCTCTTAGTTTCACCNNCTTAGCGCGCCCGCGGCAACAACCTTATAAACTCCGCAATCACATTGGCAAAGCCATGTTGCATTTCCTGATTTGTTGCTGCCGTCCCTTTTTATTACGGTATATCTGCCATATTTTTGTCCGCTAATATCAATAACCGCCCTGGCCATCAATACAACTCCACGACTTCAAGTTCATTCCCGTTTGTAGTGCGGGTAGCTATCAGTTGGAGACCAGCATTTTTGCATTTCTCGTATAGTTCGGCTCTGCTCTTGTCGTCCAATCTCTCCGCACCGTCTATCAATAAGATTTCAAGCTGCCCGGGGCGTGATACAGCAATATCAACGCACAGCGATAAAATTTCCCCATCCGAGAGGTTTGAAATAGGCAGTCCGTTAATCAGCGGTATTCCGTTCTCAACCGTGAGCCCAGCAATTNNGCAAGCTCAATCTTCCGTGTCAGCTCGTCCGAAGCGGACTGTAACTGCTCGATTTCCCCCTGCTTAGATTTCATTCTCCGGTACTCGTTCAGGTGTTTTATCATCGTTTCTGCCGTGGATATTTCCTCGGCCAGTCCGGTCACATCTGTCGGCTCCTTATCAGCCCACTCGTTAGCAACCTGTGTATCATTATCCAACTTAGCAAGTTTAGTCTGATATTCCGCTTCGATTACCTTTTTCTTGTCGCTGAGCTTATCGTCCAACCCGGATAGCTTGTCCTCGGC
>DOWI01000300.1 GCA_003519645.1 Oscillospiraceae bacterium | reverse complement strand
CTTTTGCATTGCTTCCCCCACTTGCGTGAAAATCAGGGCAAGCGGATTTTTCGCAGCCCGTTTTCCTTCAGAATGACTTGAAAATGACTTCTGACATATTGCAGGGTGATCAAGCCGCCCAAGGCGTCCACGTATATGTATTCCGAATATTTTTTGTCATAAGCGCCGCGCATGACCGTCCGCATTTCCTCCTGCCCCGCCTGCTCCGCCAGAAGCTCCTCTTCAATATGGGGAATCAGCGGAATGGTGCAGTAGGAGGATTTTGTTTTCATCACATCGTATCCCTTGAGTACAACACCGCACTTGGTTTCTTCCTCCAGAATCTTGTGCCGGATGCTGACCGTCTTGGCGGTGAAATCCACCGCCAACCATTTAAGCCCCAGCACCTCGCTGCGGCGCAGGCCGTAGTAGGCCGCCAGCATGATAACCAGTCGGATCGGGTCTCCCTCGACGCAGTTCAGAAGCGTTTTCAGCTTCTCGGCGTTGTAGTAGCTGCCGATGAACGGCACAGATTTGGGCCTGTCCGCTTGCAAGCAGGGATTGGTGGGAATGATGCGCCGCTTTACCGCCTGCTGGAAAGCCCTGTGCAGCATGGCGTGGTGGCGCTGTGCCGTCGTATTTGCCGGCATATTTATGGAGAGATCACCCTCGCCAAGATAGCCGCAATCGTCGTTTAACAATTCACATTCGAAACGTCCTTCTCGGCAGTTCTGTTTCAGTCACAAGAATCAGTCTGACAGGGACTTTTATTTTATACGTAGCAGTTTTTTAACACAAAAAACATCATACTGGAGCTTTTGAAATTTGGACAGGAAAGCGGCGCAATTTCAGCCCGGAATCTTGACAACCTGGCAGATTCGGTCATGTTCCCCATCGAGGGGCTGCGATCGCTGGCTGTATCCAGCGGGATATCCCCGGAACTGGTAGACAGGCAATTAGCCGTATGCAAGCATATGGTCTATTCAAATCTTTTCGATTGAAGAAGGTAAACGCGGATGAACATATTGATCACGGCGGGCGGGACATCGGAAAAAATTGACGAGGTCCGAACGATCACCAACATGGCCACCGGGCGTCTGGGGAGCCTCACGGCAGAGGCATTTCTGCGGGAGGACGCAGCCGTCACCTACGTCTGCTCGGAAAATGCCGCTTTGCCACAGTATAACCGGGCGGAGATCATACGCATCGGTGATGTGCAGGAGCTGAAGTCATCCCTTGAAAAGTTGATGCGGGAACAGAACTATGACGCGATCATTCATTCTATGGCCGTCAGCGATTACACCGTAAAATACAGCGCTGCCATAGATGACCTGGCATGTTTTCTTGCGGAAAGGCTGCTCGCAGAAGGAACTGACAGAGAGAATAAAGAACTGCTGTCGTCTCAAATTCGTTTGGCGTTATCGGAATATAAGGGCAGCCGAAATACGCCTAAAATATCCTCCGATATTGAGAACCTTTTTCTCTGCCTTGAAAAGACACCGAAGATCATCGGGCTTTTCAAAAAACTTCAGCCGGACGCCGTTCTGGTAGGCTTCAAGCTGCTGGCCGGCGTGGAAGAAGAAGATTTGCTGCTGGCCGCGCAAAAGCTTATGGCCAGGAATCAGTGTGATTTTGTACTGGCAAACGACAAGAGGCAGATCAGCGGCGACCGACATGCCGGAATTTTGATTGGAGCGGACGGGTCTCTTCTTCGCCTTTCCACGAAGCAGGAAATCGCGGACGCAATTGTCAGCGGCGTCATTCAAAAAATCAGGGAGAGAGGAAAAAGATGAAAAACATTGTTTTGGGCGTTACAGGTAGCATCGCCGCGTACAAGGCGGCGGACATTGCCAATGAGCTGACAAAAGGCGGATACAATGTCGATGTCATTCTGACCAGAGGCGGTATGGAATTCATTACGCCTCTGACCTTGCAGACACTGTCGAAAAACAGAGTTTATACGGATCTGTTTCAGTTGGAGTATCCCAGGGAGGTCAAGCATATTTCACTGGCAAAGAAAGCCAATCTGTTTCTGATCGCGCCGGCAACGGCCAATATCATCGGGAAAATCGCGAACGGGATTGGCGACGATATGCTGACGTCCGTTGCGCTCGCCATAAGCGGTATTCCCTTGCTGATTGCCCCCGCGATGAACACCCGGATGTGGGACAATCCGATAGTCCGGGAGAATATGCAAAAGCTGAAAATGCTTGGCTATCAGGTCATTGAACCGCGGGAAGCAAGGCTTGCGGACGGCGATGTGGGCAGGGGCGCGCTTGCGGAGGTCGAGGATATTATAAAAGCCGTACAGGACAGCCTGCAGAAGGAGCACCCATGATATTTCTGGCTAACATTGGCAATACCAATCTAACCTGCGGTTTTTATGATCGGGAAATAATCGTTTCAGAGCGTTACCCCATAGCGGATTTGGTGGATGAAGCGGGCATTGAGCGGCTGTGCCGAACTTTGCCGGAAAAGTTTCAGTTGCCCTCAGGCAGATTAAGGGAGCCGTTTTATCATCCGTGGTGCCTGATAAAACGCCGCTGCTCATGGAGGCTGTCAGAAGCAGTTTTTCTTTGGAACCATATCTGATTTCCGAGGAAACGGCATGGAAATTCGACTGCTCGGCATATACTGGGACTTTGGGCACAGACCGGCTGCTCTGCTGTCAAGCGGCTCTTTCAAAGTATGCTCCGCCGTTTGTCGTGATCGACTGCGGGACCGCAACCACCCTGAATGTCATTGACGCATCCGGAGCGTTCATCGGAGGCGTAATTTTGCCCGGAGCTGTTATGGGGATTCAGGCACTCGCCGCTAAAACCGCGCTGCTTCATACCGTATCCGTATCCGCACCGGAATCCGTGATCGGGAAGAACACGGCAGAGTGTATGTTGTCCGGCGCCATTTACGGGACAGCGGCGCAGCTGGAGGGGTTGGTTGCGCGAATACAGCGGGAATTAAAACAGGATGTGGCCGTCATTCTCACCGGCGGCAACGCGGGGGCGATTCTCCCGTATACCTGCTTCCCGTTGCGCTACGAGCCCAATTTATTGCTTGAGGGGCTGGCGGATAAATTCAAGGAACTCAGGGGTAGTGAAGCGACGTGATAAAAAGGCGGAATAAGGTTCGTCAAATGACGCTGACAGCCCTTTTTGCGGCGATCATCATTCTCTTGAATTTCACGCCGATTGTGGGTACATACAGCTTCCGCTGATTAAAGCGACAATCGTTCATGTCCCCGTCATTATAGGCTCGATTCTGCTCGGGCCGGGAATCGGGGCCGGTTTGGAATTTGTATTTGGCCTGACAAGCCTGTATAATAACACCTTTGCCCCGACACTCCTGTCGTTTGCGTTTTCACCCGCCATACCGGTTCCGGGGACAGGCGGGGGCAATTGGATTGCGCTGATCGTCACTTTTCTGCCCCGCACCCTCGTAGGGATATTCCCTTACTATGCATACAAGTTTCTTGACAAACTGCTGAAGGGAAAAAGAAAAGTATTTTCCTTTGGCTTAAGCGGCATCGTCGACTCGATGACCAATACCATCTTTGTGATGAACCTGATCTTTTTCCTGTTCAGGGACGCCTACGGGAAAGTATGTAATCTTGCCGTCGACGCGGTATACAAAGCAGTGCTCACGGTCATCTTCGTAAACGGAATTCCGGAGGCTGTTATTGCCGCAGTTATAACGGCGGCTGTTTGCGGTGCCTTGCAGAAATATATGAGAATAAACTAATTGGCCTACGGAATTATTTTGTCTGCTACGCAGAGGCAAACCAATTCAGCTATTTTATATACTTTGCTTATTATTTATGCCTCAGTGAACTTTCACGCGGTTCGGCAGCTTGCCACCGTACTCGTCGGCCACCGAAAGAATTTCCCGGTAGAGCTGCT
>DOWI01000301.1 GCA_003519645.1 Oscillospiraceae bacterium | reverse complement strand
CTACGATGATCTGTCCAAGCATGCGGTTGCTTATCGAGCCATTAGTTTGCTTCTGCGCCGCCCACCCGGTCGGGAAGCCTATCCGGGTGATGTCTTTTACCTGCACTCGAGACTATTGGAACGTGCGGCAAGCTTGAGCGAAGAGTACGGTGGAGGTACGTTGACTGCTCTGCCCATTGTCGAGACACAAGAAGGTGATATCTCGGCTTATATTCCTACGAATATTATTTCCATTACAGACGGACAAATCTATTTGGAGGCTGACCTCTTCAACCATGGTGTCCGCCCGGCGATTAATCCTGGATTCTCGGTTTCACGTGTTGGGGGTTCAGCTCAGATCCCCGCTATGAAGAAGCTGGCCGGTCCGCTTCGAATCGAGTTTGCACAGTACAAAGAATTAGCTGCTTTCACACAGTTTGGTTCTGACCTCAATCAAGATACTTTGAATCGTTTGAACCATGGTGAGCGCATAATGGAAGTCCTCAAACAGCAGCAGTATAAACCAATGTCTATTGAAGATCAGGTTTTAATACTTTATGCTTTAAACAATAAGCATCTGGCAAATGTAGATGTTGATCGTATTTTAAAATTTCAGAAAGATTTCTTAAAGTATGTTGATACACATGCTGCTTCTATTAAAAAAGAGATCAGGGAAAGCGGCATGATCTCGGAAAAACTTGCTGAAAATATCGATGCAACCACTGAGGAAGTCAAAAAACAGTATAACTACTGTAAGGAGAAATCAATGTGACTTCGATGAGAAATATAAAACAAAGAATCGCCAATGTTAGCTCTACAGGACAGATTATTAAAGCGATGGATATGATCGCCTCCACCAAGCTGCATAAAGCGAGAGCACAGTTGGAGGGCGTACGTCCCATCTACTATGAACTTAAACGTATTGTAGAAGAGCTCAGCAGCCAAAAAGGCGCTGAAACGCACGTGTTTTTTGAAAAACGTGAAGTAAAAAATTCTTTATATATCATAATCACCAGCGATCGCGGCTTCTCCGGAGGCTATAACGCAAATATTATAGCGAATGCTTTAGAGCATATGAATCAGGGGGAGCATGAAAAAATACTCATAGTGGGCTCTAAAGGATACGAATATTTTAAAAAGAGAGATAAAAAAATTATCCGAAAAATCCTTAATGTAGCAGATTCGCAAGTGTATTACGGTACTGAAAGCATTGCAAAGTGGTTGACGAACCTCTATTTGTCTGGTGAAGTTGATGAAGTGTTTATTGCTTATACCCAATTTGAAAACGTCCTAAGTTATGTACCGCGCATTAAAAAATTGCTTCCCTTAGCTACCGGTGCCATAGATACAGCCGATAGAAGCGATAAAAAATATGAACCGGATATACACACATTTATCGACCGCGTAATTCCCTTATATTTACACATGAATTTATTCAGGTCATTCTCGGAATCGCACACCAGCGAACAGGCAGCACGCATGGTCAGCATGGATGCAGCTGGAAAGAATGCTTCGGAGATGATAGAGGAATTAACCCGTATGTATAACCGTAAACGCCAGGCAACGATCACACAAGAGCTCAGTGAGATTGTAGGTGGTGCAAATACATTAAATAATAAAGGTTGGAATTCATGACAGTGAAAAACAAAGGTATAATTACACAGATAATAGGTGCAGTTATCGATGTTCGCTTTGAGGGCGAATTGCCTTCTTTATATAATGCGATTGAAGTGCAGTTTGATGAAGAGATAATCGTGCTGGAGGTTATGCAGCATCTTGGTGATCACACGATACGCTGTATTTCGATGCATCCTACAGACGGTTTAAAGCGGGGCATGGAAGTCGTAGACACCGGTGCTCCAATTCTAGTACCCGTAGGTGAAGAAGTTTTGGGGCGCATGGTTAATGTTTTAGGTAGCCCGATTGATAACAAGTCCGCCATAGAAACAAAAGAACGCTGGGCCATACACAGGGATCCGCCTAGCTTTACCCAGCAAATTGCGCAGCCTGAGATATTGGAAACCGGTATTAAGGCCGTTGATCTGCTTTGCCCTTTCTCTAAAGGCGGTAAGATTGGTCTGTTCGGCGGTGCCGGAGTAGGAAAAACCGTCCTTATCATGGAACTTATCAACAGTATCGCCAAAGAGCATGGTGGCTATTCTGTCTTTGTTGGTGTAGGTGAGCGTACCCGTGAGGGCAATGATCTTTATAATGATATGCAGAATTCGGGTGTTATCGAAAATACAGCACTGGTTTTTGGTCAAATGAATGAGCCTCCTGGAGTTAGAATGAGAGTAGCTCTCACAGGTTTGACTATGGCCGAGCATTTTCGGGATGAAAAGCAGCAGGACGTCTTGCTCTTTATTGACAATATCTTCCGCTTCGTGCAGGCCGGTTCGGAAGTATCAGCTTTATTAGGGCGTACACCGAGTGCGGTGGGATACCAGCCGACTTTGGCAACCGAGATTGGTTCACTGCAGGAGCGCATTGCATCCACAAAGTCCGGTTCCATCACCTCTGTACAGGCAATCTATGTGCCTGCAGATGACTTTACTGATCCGTCAACGGCAACCACCTTTGCTCATTTGGATGCGGTAACGGTTTTATCAAGATCCATTGTTGAGCAGGGCATCTATCCCGCTATTGACCCACTGAATTCGTCATCACGTATCTTAGATGCAAATATTGTAGGAGCAGAGCATTACCGCACTTCCCAAGCTGTTCGGAGTATCCTGCAGCATTATAAAGATCTTCAGGATATTGTTGCTATTTTGGGAATAGACGAATTGTCTGAGGATGACAAACTGATTGTCAACCGAGCCAGAAAGGTTCAGCGTTTTTTGTCGCAGCCTTT
>DOWI01000022.1:2402-3142 GCA_003519645.1 Oscillospiraceae bacterium | reverse complement strand
TGAAGGGATGCGACAATTGGTTGCAAGGATAGCATAATGAGAAAGTCAGTAATAATAAACTATGATTATGTAAAATTAAAACGATTAATAGAGAACAATAGCCGTACAGTTTAGTATTTAAATTGTACGGCTATTGTTTTGCAATTTTTGTCGTTTTACGCGAATTTATATTTAATCATGTCGAGAGAGGGGTGTCTGAAATGATAAACGAAGATACATTTCATTTAAGAAATGCTGTGATAAGTCCAGTCAACAAATTAAAACTTAAGATTTGGCGTGGTAATTCTATCCGCATTTAATTAGGCCTCTCCGCCTCATGGTAGGGTTGCCATGCGGTTGGAGTGACAATGAAACGTATCTTCTATAGAATACGCTTATCCTTATTTTTCAGTTTTAAAAGGATTAAGTCATACATATTAAAAATAGGCAGGCTGTTTAAAAAACGCAAGATTAAAAAGCCGTCTGTAAATTATAATGACGACCCATTTCCTGTTTATATAAATATAACCAATCGCAGAGCCAAATTTACCCCTTATGAATCAAGGGGCAAGTTTGGCTCTTTTTGTTCTGCGCATAAAACGGACAAGCCTGCTGGCGGTACAGGTTGTCGCAGTCCTCCGATATCCTTCGTTTTTGAAAATCAACTCAAAAAACGAAACGGAGGATATAAAAATGCCTAAAAATTATAGCGAGGCAAAATGCTTTATTAAATTGGAGAACGGATTTGAAGAAATTACTTA
>DOWI01000022.1:0-2373 GCA_003519645.1 Oscillospiraceae bacterium | reverse complement strand
CTTACGGTCAGCAAAGAACGGCGATGTATCAATTGATATGCTTACCACAGATGAATTTAACGGTGAGGATATTCTGGTTGATTATACGCAGGATGTTGAAGCTATTGCTTTGAAACAGATGGTGATAAATAAGCTCTATGCATCTTTATCTCTCCTTCCAGAAGATGAGCAGAGGCTGATACAAGAGCATTTTTATCTCAATATTTCAGAGGTGAAGCTATCTGAAATATATGGTGTAAATCAATCGACCATCAGCCGAAGGATCGACCGAATAGTTAATAAGTTAAAAAAACTTATGAAAATTTAAAATTTACCTGCATAGCCCCCTTGCTTTTTTACCATGAAAAGTGAGGGGGTTATATTAACTCCTCAACCGTTCTTTGAAAATCAAATACACAGTATACAAAATACATCCCTCCTGCCGCCTGGTAATACGGCAAGCTAAAAAGGTTAAGCCTTGACTGTCGGGTTCCCCTCGCAGGGATTCAGCTCCCGGCAGACGGCCATGATAAGCAGGAGGTATAATGGTACTTCCGTCCAGTCACAGGTCGAGCGTTGAAGCGGCAGATATGCCGTGATCCGTCGCAACCAATGAGGGCGGCCGGGTGAGAACCACGCGGGGGTGAGATTCCCATGAAGGATAGAGCTGTTATTCGTTTTGTGTATTCCCGAAGCGGTGACGACTGCTTCAGTCAGGGGGGCGAGGTCAAATACTGACATGAAAAACAAAAACGATTGATATCAGATACAAGCGGCTGGATTCAATAAAAGGATTCGGCCGCTTTTTACTTATAAGAGGTGTTTCAAACTTATGAAAGAAATAAAACGCGGTGAAGTATATTACTCAGACTTAAATCCAATCCTTGGCAGCGAGCAAGGTGGGATCAGACCGGTCGTCATCCTGCAAAATGACACCGGAAACCAGTACAGCCCGACAACCATTGTGGCTGCTATTACAAGTATCATAAAAAAGCACAGGTTGCCGACCCATGTATTTGTTGACTGCAATTTTCTCGATAAAGAATCCATCGTCCTGCTTGAACAAATCCGGACTGTTGATAAAAAAAGACTTACAGATTATCTCGGAAAATTCGATGAAGAAATGCTCCTCAGAATCGACCGCGCCATCGTGGTCAGCTTCGGGATCAAGTATTTGGAGGGATTACAAAATGAATGAAAAAAGAGCATGTTTATATATGAGGGTTGCCTCAATTGATCAAAGTGGACTTGCTTTATTATCACAGGAGAAAAAGCTTAAAGCTTACTGCGAGGAAAACGGTCTAAAAATCACGGACATTTATAAGGTTACTGCAAGCGGTTTGAATTTTTCGCCAGTCTTGAAACAAATCGCTCAAAAAGCAAAAAATAAAGAATTTGACATTCTGCTTTGTACATCCGTCAGCCGACTTGGTAGAAATACAAATGATGTGCTGAACTTTTACAGAAACCTTAGTCAAACGGGATGTTCCTTATATTGCTTGAATGACGGGACAACACTTGACAGTCTTTTGAATTTATATAAAGCTCCGGAACTGGAGCGTGTATCGACTGAAGATGAATCCGTCTTCAACCAATCCATGTGAGAGGTACCGTGTATGAAAAACTGCCAAACACAACATACCAAGTCAAGTAAGCCGCCGGAATTCGGTGAACCGTATGAACGAATAATCGGAGATACCAAGTTCATTATAACCGCCTTTGATAATAAAGAAACCACTGAAACAGCAGAGCAAATTATTTTCAGATTAATTGAGCAAACAGCTGCGAATTAATAGAATATACTGTAGAAATGCAAAAAAGCGAAGGTTAACTTTATTGTTAACTTTCGCTCTTTTGCTTGATTCTGGAAGCCTTTACGGGTATAATGAGAGTACAGTATATATACGCTTTGCGGCTGTTGGAATGGAGGATTTATGTTACAAAAACAGCAAAGCAAAGCTACGGCGCTCTATCCAAGACTCAGCCGTGACGATTTGGTACAAGGCGACAGTATGAGTATACAAACGCAAAAAACCATGCTTATGCAGTACGCCAAGCAGAACGGTTTTTCAGACTGCGTTTTCTATGTGGATGATGGATACAGCGGAACGAATTTTGATCGCCCCGGCTTTCAACAGATGCTGGCAGATATTGAGCAAGGCAAGATCGGAACGGTCATCACGAAAGACCTGTCAAGGCTTGGACGTGACTACTTAAAAACCGGTTATTACATCGAGGTCGTGTTTTCGGAATATAATGTGCGATACATTGCCATCAATGACAGTGTGGATACGGGAAACGGCGAAAACAACGAATTTATGCCTTTCAAGAACATAATCAATGAATGGTATGCCAAAGACGGAAGCCGCAAGGTAAAGTCAGCATACCGAACGA
>DOWI01000091.1 GCA_003519645.1 Oscillospiraceae bacterium | reverse complement strand
AAAAGTTTGAGGGTTACCCCTACTTTCTTGAGTTCATTATGAACATAGGCATAGTCAGGCTCTTTGAACATTGTTTCCACGGCAAATTTGTCGGGATAGAACAAGCGGTAAACTTCATTATCGGGCTTGTCCCTGATATCCTCGTAAGAAATCTGCTTCTCATAAGCAATGTGAAGAACATCGCTTACAGAGGCCTTTGAAATATGCCGCGTTCTTACAATGGTATTTTGCGACAGGCCTGCAGCTTTAAGCTCCATTATGAGCTTAACATTGATTTTGTTGGCCATAGTAATGGCCTCCCTTCTGATAGATTTGATAGTCATAACGACTTCAAACCTAATTTTAACGCTCAGAAGGTGGTTCTATAGCCTGAATCAATGGTTTTATTGAGCGAATCTATATATTAATCACGAGTGGTTTCTTCCCGTGAACCGGTGGTTTTAAGAAGCGTACTGGTGTCCTTTGTGGCGTGAAATATTCAATTATCCTTTAAATAGTTTTCTTNNCCTTTGTGGCGTGAAATATTCAAACAAGATGAAAAACGCACCATTGAAATTCTCAATAAAAAAGAAAGAATAATTGACTGTGTTTTTCTCGCTTATAGTTTGCATAATGAAAAAAAGCTGCAACTTGTATGCCGCGAAGATATTAAAAATTCACGGCTGAAATTTGAACTAATCCGTCAGTTATTGGCCGGAAAGCCGGAATATACCGAAGATAATATGGAGACCATCAAGCAGGGAATCATACAACTTGCTGAACTGGATATAAATTTATTTGCGTTTATGATTAAGAAATTGGAGCATAATAAAAATTTTTTTCCTGTTATGGGGAAAGCATTAAACGATTTATCAGAAGATGGGCTGAACGTTTATGCCGATACGATTTGCATTGATAAATATAAACATAATTTTTCTGAAGTTAATCGCATGTGGGAAGAAGTTAGAGATGACAGATGGTATTTTATTTTTGGTAATTTACAGAAAACCATTTGCGCGAAATGGGAAAACCTGCTCGCTACTTGTTTAGAAAAAGAGGAGTATTTCAATGATATCGTTATAAGCTCTTATGCAAATCTTATTTTATTCTGTATGATACATAAATACCAGAATGAAGATCTATTGATACAAGATTTAGAAAAAGCATTAGATATTTTTGAAAATCACCTGTTCGCCTGGCATTCTAGCTACAGTCGGGCAATGTCAGTTTATTTTATTGATATTACAAGGCTATACATGTTCAAGCTGGTTTTAACCAATCACAAAATTTCATGGGAAAATCGGGAGGAATTAAAAAAGCGCTTGCAAAGTATGTTTGGGGAAGCTAGGCGCCATGGGTATTACTGGAAATATGCTGAGACTAAAGCTGATGATATTTTGGGTCTTGAGGTGGATACGATATAGTGGGTCCGCAGAGGTAAAACAAAAACAGGCTCACAAAGCAGTTGAACAACTAGTTGTGCTTTAAAGCAGAAACCACTCTAAAAACAGACGATCAATATGATCTGTAAGGAGGGGCCAAGATGAAAGACAAAATAAGAAGTAATCAAAATGAAATTACACCGGTTCATCTTCATTTGGAGCTGAAAAGTGAGTTCCTGACGGAAGATCAAAAAAGAATGCTTAAACGATACGGGGAATCTTCAACGGGAGAGACCATATGCAGGGATATTCTGATACCATCCGATATGCCGCTTCATAACCTGCACTATGCGATTCAAAAACTTTATGGCTGGCAAAACTCACATTTGCGCTGTTTTCGCCTGCCGGAAGAAGTGTATCAAAAACTGACCGGAGGTACCGTAAAAGGCTGGGCGGATTTAGTAGGGGTTTTATTCCAGCCGCCGTCCGAGTCGGAGGAAGATATTTTCTGGGACGATGACTATGAAAAAGGCAATTTTAACGCATGGCTTAAAAAGAAATATACAGGACCATATTCTTACGGCGGGGAGCTGGAGTATCCTGAATTTGCGAAAAGAGATGTGGAGCAACTCATGGATCATTTTAAGCTGCTTGATGTCAGGGAGTCCTTTCACGATTACATAGATCGGACTAAAAAGGATGGGGGCAGGGAAATTAAAATCCTGCGCCAGGCTCCTTTGATTGAGCTGACTCTTGAAGAAATGAATTCATCTATTACCATAGAGGCTGGAACGGAAGATTTGTTGGAACGGCTTGAAGTAAGTAAGGTGCTGGCCAGCCCAAATGAAATGCTTGACGAAAAAAGGCTTTTTCCCGTGACCAGGGAACTTATTTATAACTATGATTTTGGGGATAATTGGACGATCACCCTTACTAAGGAAGATGATTGCAGAGATTTGCTGGCCAGCGGGCTTGTTTCACAGGAAGAGATTGCTGATGCAAATTATATCGTGCTGCATGAGCACAGACCGGTCTGCATCCATAAGGACGGAGTATTTTTACTTGATGATGTGGGCGGATTAAGTGGGTTTGCCGATTTTTTAGAGACTGTTTACGAATGCAAAGACAGAAGAGAACGGGATGGGGCTCGTACTTGGGCAAAGAGCTTGGGATGGAGTGAAAAGAAGATTGCCAGCACAAGGATCTTGTAGCGATAAAGGGTAATTTTTCCGTCAAGGGGATACCATCTTTAGACGGCATTTATTAATTCGACAAAATGGGGGGAAAGTGGTTTTTCTGACTTTCTAATCCCCTTTTTCAGTATCTAGATATTATGCAAAAGTCTTGTAATTTAGATACTTATAAACGAATTGATCGGATAATGCCTGCTTCGTTATCAATAATTACAGGGACAATTACTTGACGATATAGTCATATCATGATACGGTATGACTATATATGATGCTAAAAAGAGGTGATACCATGGAAGCGACAATTAGACCATCAGCGGATTTAAGAAACCATTATAGTGAAATATCCAAGCAGTGCAGAGAAACCAGGAATGCAGTTATTATTACCGTAAATGGACGAGGTGATACAGCAGTTCTTGGACTGCAGGATTATTATCAGATGAAATCAGAATTGGAATTGTTGAGAACGCTTGCAGAAGCTGATGATGATGTCAAATCTGGACGAGTGGCGCCGATAAAGGATTCGTTTGAGGAACTTCGTGCATCTTTATTGGAAAGGAAGAATGGATGAAGTATAGAATTCTGAGAACGGATAAGGCAGAGGAGCAGCTTCGTGAAATCATATTCTATATAGCAGATGATTCAAGTGATGTAGATATTGCATTGGACTATCTCGGGAAAATTGAAACTGCAATCAATCGTCTACAAGATTTCCCAGAATCAGGAAGCATACCAAGATATTCAATTTTGAAAAAACAAGGTTATAGAGTAATAATAGTTGAAAGGCATCTTGTATTTTATAAATTTATTCAGGAAGAAAAAACCGTTATTATATACGCTATTGTGGACGGCAGAAGAGAATATCGTAATTTAATATAGCAGAAGCAAGGGCAGAAGCAAGGGGACGGTTCTCTTGCTTCCCTGCCAGTGATACATGAATGTTGCCAAAAATAAAATTCTCAGACAAAGGTCTGATGGCTTTATTCTTGGCAGTGCCGACTATTTCAGCATGTCTTGACATTATATCGGAACACCGATGCAATGAGCGTGGGTGACGAAAATGACCATACAACAGCTTATGCAGGATATGAAGATGTCCCGCTATCGTTTATCAAAAATCAGCGGGATTCCATGGGCGACTCTCGCAGATATTTATTCTGGGAAACCACAGCTCGACCGGTGTGGAGCAGGAACGCTTTCCAAGCTGTCCAAGGCACTCGGACTCTCCATTGAGGAATTGCTGGAACTGGAGTCCGAACCGACAAAAAGCATATCCGATGGGAAGACAGATAAAAAAACGTACTTGGGAACCGGATTGTCTGAAAGTATTCTGATGATGGGGTAAGTGTGGAGATCTCTTTCATTAACTTGTTACAGCTGGACGCAAGCGTTCAGGCGTTAATATAGGAGGGATACTATGCTTGGAGCAATCATCGGCGATATTGTAGGGTCGCGTTTCGAATTCAATAACCACAGGAACAAGAAATTTGATCTGTTCGCCGAAGGCTGCTTCGCAACCGACGACAGCATAATGACCCTTGCTGTCGCTAAAGCAATAATGGAAGCGATGAAAATTGAGAAACAGTCAAATCGTTGCTACGACCATGACTTTCATGCTCGCCTCTCCGATCTAACTGTGAAGTATATGCAGGAAATTGGGCGCAAGTATCCAAACTGCGGATTTGACGGTATGTTTTACAAGTGGGTTTTTAGCGATGACCCCAACCCATATAACAGCTACGGCAACGGAGCGGCAATGAGAGTAAGCCCTGTGGGATTCGTTGCACAGTCAGAGTGGGAAGTTGAACACCTTGCTGAAACTGTGACAGCAGTCACTCACGACCATAATGAAGGCATAAAAGGCGCAACGGCAACAGCCGTAGCAATATATATGGCGCGGAATGGTGCACTAAAAATTGAAATCCGCGAGCGCATCGCTCGCGACTACTATCCGCTGGATTTCAAGATTGACGATATTCGAGCGACTTATTGCTTCAACGAGACTTGCCAAGAGACCGTTCCGCAGGCGCTTGAATGCTTCTTTGAATCAACTTCTTTTGAGGATTCTATCCGTATTGCCATCTCCCTCGGTGGCGACAGCGATACCATTGCGGCAATTACTGGCGCAATTGCCGAAGCGTACTATGGTGTGCCGGAGGATATAAAGGAAAAAGCTCTCACCTATCTGGACGATGAGCTTCGGACGATTTATGATGAGTGGAATGCTTTTTCACCGCTGAACGGTGAGCAGTTTAGAGTGCTTACGAAGTACATCGGCAGGCTTTCTGACCGCACGATGATTGACGACTACACCGTACCGTTTTGGGACTATTTCCCTTATAGTGAGTTTGAGTCTGAGTGGATTTATTCAGAATTCCCATGCACAAATTACGGTGAGGTTCTCTCCGAAATGGGTATAGCCTTAAACTACGACCAAATAACTGCCAAAAGCGTAGATGACCTGAATGCAAAACAGGTTCTTGCTTTAATAACATCAGCATTTCGAAACGACCACTTCGGTAACGGTGTGATAGTTAAGTATTTCCGCTCCGGTGCAATGTTGAAATGGTTGAAGCGTCTAAAAGATATCGACTGGCAAAAAAAACCGCGGCAGATAACTGAGGTCGAACTTGAACTCGGCGGGATGGGGGGATATAACACCTATCGTGTACTTCTTACTGACGAGACCGCAAAATTCTCTTTGAGCATTCTTAATTACGATGATACTAAGATGAAGGTTTATGAGAATAATGATATAGAATTCGTCCGCAGAACACTGGACAGGATGCACTTTGAATATTGGCTGTCGAGTTATCCGCAAGAAGGTGAAATGCAAATTTGCGACGGAGAGCAATGGAATCTAAACATCACATACGATGACGGCACAGTCATCTCCAGCGGAGGTGATAATACATACCCAGAAAACTGGAATGCCCTACTTGAATTATTTGGAATCAACGAAGAAGACGAGGAGCAAAACGATGTCCAACAAGTATCAGTCGTTGTTCCTTTTCCAAATTTTGAAAATCTTAAAGCTTCTGTAGAAAAACTCCGCACGGAATTTTCCATGCTTGTTCTTGAACGAGACGAACTTCTCTATGTGGAATGTAAAAACATTGAAATGGCATATATGCTCGCCATCGGCGGGCTTGAATATAAGGCTTATGAGATTGAATGTGCGATTCTGCGGTTGAAACGAAAAGCCGAACTGATACAGGCAAAAAAGAACCGCCAGGAAAAAGTCGTTCTCTCTAAAATGGAGGAGCTTCTCGATGTCGAATTTGCTGAATATCAGGCAAAATTGAATGAGCAGATCGACAAGATGAACGCCGCACTTGAGCGGAGCCACTGCGAAACGCTATCCGAGGAAGAGACCCGCGAACTGAAAAAGTTGTACCGAGCTATAGTGAAGTCTTTGCACCCTGATATTCACCCTAATCTGAGCGAAGCAAAGATTCAGTTGTTTCAAAATGCAGTGACCGCATACGAAAATGGTGACATTAACGGACTCCGCATAATCAGCGCAATGGTTAACGAACCCGCCCTGCCCGAAGAGAAGCCAGACGTAATATCTCAGTTGATAAATGAAAAAGAGCGTCTTTCCAAGCTGCTCCAAATCGTCAAAGACAGGATAGCAGAGATAAAATCGGAGCACCCGTATACGATGAAATCACTCGTTCAGAGCCCCGAAAAGATAGAGACTCGAAAAGCTGAACTTGAAGCAAGCATTAAGCAACTAAACGAAACGCTTGTCGCTTATACGGCAAAGATTGAGGAAATGCTGAGGTGAGAATATGGGTGAACTGATAAAAAGTGAAGGTACCGGTCTGGTTAGTCTCCTTCACGGCAAAGGTGGCAAAATGGATATCCCTAAACCATTTGAAAGAGACATCTTCCTGTTCGATACCCACATCGCGGGAACAAGCTACATTGAGGGTATCGAAGAATTAGAGCCGCACCTCAACATTGACGACAAACTCGATTTCTTCCGCGAACCCGACAACCCACATGATAATAGGGCGATTGCAATTAAGAATGCTGACGGCGTGAAAATCGG
>DOWI01000083.1:5402-7506 GCA_003519645.1 Oscillospiraceae bacterium | reverse complement strand
ATGAGTATTGCTGTGATATGCTGACCTGCGGGCATTTTAGCACAAATAATCAATCCAGACGCGTTATCGAAAAAAGCGGATTCCAGTTTGAAAAGCAAAATCTTTATCATTCCAAGCAGCTTAATACAGATTTTGAGGATATGAAATATGTTTTATTACGTTCGCAATGGTCAGGATCAGCGTGTTTTGTCCGTCCTGCACAAATAGAAGACGCCGTTGCGCTTGCTAAAATCCTCTGTGATTCTTGGCAAGCGGCTTACAAAGACATCCTCACACCGGAGGAGCTGGAGCGCAACACAAACTTTGAAGCCCGGACGACCATGTTTGAGCGGCTTCAAAAATCGGGCGTCGGGAACACATTGATTGCTTTTGTGAACGGCAATCCCTGCGGCATGGCATCCTTCGGAAAAAGCCGCGATGTTGACCTTACGGATTACGCTGAAATCGTAGCTATATACGTCCTCAAAGAATATTGGGGTAAAAATGTCGGCAACCGCTTGATGGAGGTTGCGCTGTCCGAATTAAAGCGGCAGGGATATAAGGGCATATTGCTATGGACGTTTGAAGCCAATGCGCAGGCGCGTCGGTTTTATGAAAAGCATGGGTTTGTTACGGATAGCGCAGTGAAAGACAGCGGCTTTGGCAATGCCAAAGAAGTACGGTATAGATTGGAATTATAAAAGCGATTATAGCGATTTGGAGGAAAAGATGATGGACATAGTTAGAGTTGGCACTTGCCAAACACCCGAAATTATCGGTGATCTGTCCGCAGCACTTGATGTTATGTTGCGATTTTCAAAAGAGGCCGAAGAAAAAAAGGTCGATCTGCTACTGTTTCCTGAATGCTTTTTGACAGGTTATATTTTGAGCGAATCATTCGTGACGGAACATTCATATGATTTTGAATCCGAACAATTCTCCGCAATACTTAAACAGCTTGAGTATATAAAACCGGTGCTGGTTTTTGGTGTAAATGAAAAAAAGACAGGACAGTATTTCAACTCCGCTGTCGTAATAAGCAGTGGTGAAATTATTGGAGTTTATCGTAAAACACATCTTATTGATCCAAACGAGTTGTTTTATACACCGGGCAATGAATATCCCGTCTTTGAAATCAAGGGACTTAAATATGGCATAAATATATGCTACGATACACAATTTGCTGACGCGGCAAAGGCTATAGCTGACCAAGGCGCCCAGCTTCTGTTATCACCGGCACAGAATATGCTACGGCGCGAAACCGCCGAATACTGGAAGGATAAACACAGCGATATTTGCGTGGAGCGAATTAGGGAAACTGGTTTGTGGTTTGTCCGTTCTGATGTAACAGGAATACGCCCACCCGGTCAATACGGCGTAGAACGCATTGCTTATGGCCCCACACTGGCAATGAATCCAAAAGCCGAAGTTGTTGCACAAGTGCCGCTTATGACTGTTGGTATGATTACCGTAGATATTCCTGTAATTTNNGATTGCCGTAGATATTCCTGTAATTTCATCGGACGGAAAGGATTGATTATTATGTCAGATATTTTCAAGACGACTGAAACAATAAATACATTAAAGGCTATATTTGAAAAGCACAAAGACGAAAGGGTCTGTGTGCTTGGAACGATGTGTGTCGGCAAAAACACTATTCTCGAACAAATCCCCGGTTGCGTTGATATGGACAGCGAAACATTTTCAAAGATAACAAGAGAAGAAGCGGAGTTTATCAATCAAACGCCGTGGACAAAAGAAATCGGTGACGAAGTAGACAGGCTTGTTTATAAATACGCGAAAATCATGCCCGGTTGCCCAATGTTTGGGACTGTAATAGTCGATTGCGAAGCTGTGGTTTATCTTGATATTTCTGACGATTTACATATGGAACATTGTAAAAAACGTGGGGCAAGTTTTGAAGATGCAAAGAAAATGAAAGAAGCAATCGAAGGCGATTGGAATAATCATAAAGAAAAAAACGATAAAGTTTTCTATTATGTAATGCTTACAGAATAAAGTTTGGGAGGACACATGATGCAATTCGGAATGCCGACCTTAATTGAATTGAAATCAACGGAATCATGCGCCGCGGTTTGCCGTGAGTTGGGGCTTGCTTTCGTTG
>DOWI01000083.1:0-5397 GCA_003519645.1 Oscillospiraceae bacterium | reverse complement strand
ACCATCCACCTTGACGAAAACCTGAACCCCTGCGATTTTAACAACAAAGTTGCGGCGGCATATACCCAAACAGTATTGCAAACGATTGAAGTCGCTAAACAGTTGTCTGTGCCGGTTTTGAATATGCACTTGCATCCCGGCGTATGGTTCACCCTGCCCGACAAAAAAGTCTTTCTCTTTGATGAATATGAGCAGGAGTATATACGGAAGCTAACCGATTTTCGGGATGCTTGCGCGGCGGCGGTGGGCGATGCTGATATTAAAATTTGTGTGGAGAACTGCGGCGATTATGGGGACAAACCATATCTCCGCAAAGGATTGGCGTTGTTACTGGAAAGCCCTGCGTTCGCTTTGACCTTTGACGTCGGACATAACGCCGCGGCCGATTATGTTGATGAGCCGACCATCATGGAACATATTGAGAACCTATACCATATTCACATCCACGATGCGAACGGTCGCAATAATCACTTGAAGCTCGGTGACGGCGATGTCGANNTATCTTGATTTGGCAAAAGAACACGAGTGCCGTGCCGTGTTGGAAGTAAAGACGGTTGACGGCTTGCAGCATTCTGTGGAATGGCTGAAAGAAAGGGGTTGTTTATGAACAGAGATATTAAACCCTTATCAAAAGAAAAATGGCAAGGATATGAGCTTGATTTTCGATATGAAACCGCTAATTGTTATGATGCAGACATTAAGCACGATTCAAATGGTTTCTATGCTTCTTTTATAAAGAAACCGTTTCCTGACCCTGTAACAAAAGAATTTAAGGATAAGCTATTCCCCGACCATTGGGAAGGCGCACAGGCCTTCGGCATTTTTGACGGTGACTATCTTATCGCCTGTCTTGAAATATGGAAAGAGGAATGGTCGAATCGTTTACGAGTGACCGAGCTTTGGATTGATGAAAAATATCGCCGTCAAGGTATCGGTAAAGAGTTAATGGATTTGGCAAAGAGCAAAGCACAGGAGTTTAGATGCCGTGCTTTGATTCTTGAAACGCAATCCTGTAATGAAAAAGCCATCGCTTTCTATTTATTGCAAGGGTTAAGGTTGTTTGGCTTTGACCGTAGTTGTTACGGCAACAATGATATTGAAAAGCATGAGGTTCGGATTGAATTGGGGTTGTATTTGGAGGTAATCGTATGACCAACATCATCCACATTGTCGGCGCATCCGGCGCAGGGACAACAACATTAGGACAAGCGTTGGAACGCGAATACGGCTATAAATGGCTTGACACAGACGGTTTTTTTTGGATGCCGACAGACCCGCCATTCGTAAAATCGCTTCCGCATGAAGAACGGGTCAAGTTGCTGACCGCAGCTATGGAGGAACACCCAAAGTGCGTGATTTCCGGCTCTTTGTGCGGGTGGGGCGATGCTTTTATTCCGAAATTCGACTTGGTTATATTTGTGGACACGCCCACGGATATTAGGATTAAACGGCTTGAAAGGCGTGAATTTGAAAGATTCGGCGAACGCATCCGCAAAGGCGGCGATATGTATGAAAACCATGTTGGTTTCATCGAATGGGCGAAATCATACGATACCAATAATCCACCTGAGCGATGCCGAAAATTACACGAAGAATGGTTTGAAAAGTTGTCCTACCCATTATTGCGTGTAGACGGCACAAAGCCAGTTGATAAATTGGCGGGACAAATAAGAGCAGGAGGTTATTTAAATGAATAATATCAATATGATTGCTGTCCGTGAAAACCCGGAATATCTTGAACGGGCGGTAGATTATTTTTCAAGTAAATGGGGTATTGCAAAAAACATATATCAAGATTGTATTGCTAACAGCTTAACCACAGATAGCCCTTTGCCCCGATGGTATTTAATGATGAAAGACAACGAAATCATCGGCAGTTATGGATTGATTGTCAATGATTTTATCAGCCGTCAAGATTTATGGCCGTGGCTGTGCGTGGTTTACATCGAAGAAAATGAGCGCGGCAAAGCTCTTGGTTCTCGTTTGTTGGAACATGGCCGAAAGGAAGCCGCAAAATTGGGGTTTCAAATGGTATATCTCTGCACCGACCATGTTGGATTTTATGAAAAATACGGTTGGCGGTATATCGGCGGTGCATACGGTGCCAGCGGCAGTGAAACACGGGTTTATGAGATTGAGAGCATATCATAAGGGAGGCGGCTATGCGAACTGAAAAAGAAATGATGGATTTGATTTTAGACGTTGCTAAAAGGGACGAGCGTGTCCGTGCTGTGCTTATAAACGGCTCAAAAGCAAATCCCAATGTCCCCAAAGACATATATCAAGATTTTGACATTGCCTACATAGTGACGGACATTGATTCGTTTACAAAAGNNAACAGGCTCATGTTGCAAATGCCGGAAACTATGAGATACCCCGATAACCCTGACGGGCATTTCGGTTATCTTATGCTTTTTGAGGACGGCAACAGGATTGATTTATCGTTAGTGCCTTTGAAAACAGAAAATTTAGAGCAATACGATTGTTTGACCGTTACCCTGCTCGATAAAGATGGTATCGTTNNGAAGGAGCCGGACGAATTATTTTACTATTCTTGCTGTAATAACTTTTGGTGGTGCTTGAACAATGCCGCCAAAGGAATCGCACGGGATGAGTTGTCCTATGTTATGAATATGTTGAACGATGTGGTTCGTTCTGAATTGCATGATATGGTTGGGTGGTATATCGGCACACAGCACGGATTTAATCTTTCTGCTGGTAAAAACGGAAAGTATTTCAAACGCTATCTGTCGCCCGAGCTATACACGCAATATGCCGCTACCTATTCCGGCAGTGATTATAATGATATTTGGAAAGCGATATATGCCATGTGTGATTTATTTCATACCCTTGCGTTATCGGTCGCGGCGCATTTCGGTTTTACATACCGACAGAATGAAGAAGATGGGATGAGGGCGTATTTAAGGATGGTGAGAGAAAATGAATGTTGAAATATTATCATCTGATTGGATTGAAAACAAACCATTAGACGAACCGAAACGGTTTTCTCTTATAAAAACCGATTTGAATATTTCAGGTTTTATGATGGGAAAATCTCCTTGTGGTTGTTACGCAATAACCGTTAATCCTCATGCTGACGATTTTTCAGACAGGCTTTTTGATTTTATTCGATATGAAAATTCGCATGACCGCCAAGTATTGATATTTTCGCCCGAATACGATGTTNNAAACAACAAGACCATATGCCCCGTTATACGCCGTTCACAGCACTCTGTTGACTTTTTATGAGCAAATTATTAAAGATGGGTATTTGAAATCCACCGCAAGATTACGAAACGAAGGGGTCGAACGGAAAGCTATTGGATTTACTCCTTTGGGTGAACCCGAAGATTATTTGGAATATATAATGTTCGCTCCCGTTGATGGTTTTGGTAGCGGGAGTGAAATGGTAATCAACTCTCACTTGCGTGGCGAAGCCTGTTTTGACCCAGAATCTTCATATACACCGCAAGCTCGTATGTATTTTGATGCAAAAAGAATTATCGCGGACGGTTTAGCGGTTCGTGATGGAGTGCATTTTCTAAAAGTTTATAATAAATTAGACATATCAAAATATTTATTGCTAACTGTTTTTGAAAAAGATGTCCCCCTACCCAATGACAAAAATTATTGGACACCAACTTCTTTTACAGAAGCGGCTAATAAATATTTTTTGAATTATATAAAAGAAATATATGAAACTGATAAAGAACGGCAAGCCCGAATATATCCTATCATATTGAGCGGATACAACCCCGCTTGGCCGGATTGGTTCGCAGATGAAAAAGCAAACCTTGAACGATTGATTGGCAAAGATAACATCGCCCGAATCAGTCATTACGGCAGCACGTCCGTCCCCGGATTGACGGCGAAACCTACCGTTGACATTCTGCTTGAAATCGCGGAAACAGTTGACATTGAAGAATTGATTGCTCTAATGCCGGAAAGTGAATATATTTGCCTGCGAAAAGAAGGCAATTCACTCTCGGAGCATGACTTGGTTATGTTTCTGAAAGGTTATTTATCTGATGGGTTTACCGATAAAGTTTACCACATCCATGTAAGAAACCCCGGCGATTGGGACGAGCTGTATTTTCGGGATTACTTGATTTCACATCCCGAAGCCGCCGCCAAATACGCAGAGTTGAAGCGTAGCTTGTTCAATGACTATGAACACAACCGTGACGGCTACACCGCCGCCAAAGGCGCATTTATCAAAGAGATTACAGATAAAGCGAGGAAATCTTTATGACCAAACTAACCCATGAAAATTTTATAAAAGCTCGTGACTACATATTCGCCAATTCGGATGACATCAACCGTGCGTGGTTCCGCTACAATTTTGAGGACGAAGATACAGGCGCATTTATGGATGCGCTTGCGAAGTATCAGCACAATGACGGCGGGTTCGGCGGTCTTTTTTATGAATTTGATTATCAGGGGCCGTGCTTAAAAAGCACTGAAATCGCTATCGGATATATCCTTAATCTTAAAGAAAAGCCGTCTGTCAATCATCCGGTTATTCAAAACATGATGAAATATATATTGGAACGATACCACCCGGAAATCGGCAACTGGGGCGACCCCGCCGTGCCGGAAGTAAATGACGGTGTTTATAACCATTGGGTCAGATATAGGGGTGATGCTATCATTCCAATCGAAAATGAAGACGAACGAATTGGAAAATACGACGCCAATGAAAAAGCGTGCTTTGCGGCGTTTGTCGCGCTTTATTCCGAGCTTGTGCCGGAAGAATTGTATCAGGATATTATCAAATATCCGGTAGAGTATATCCTGCGGTATTGGGATGAAAACTCGCCCTATTATAAAAAAGAAATTTTTGATGATGGAACTCCATATGATTTTGAGTATTTCCAATGGTTTGTGTCTTGCTTGAAAGACAAAGATATAGCTGAAAAACTGACGGCGATTTTATGTCAGAATCCAACCGCCTTTATGGAGCTTGATTACGCTAAATCGGATGCTGATTATGTGCATTTACCCTGTGATTCAATAAATTCACCGGACAATATAGTATATCCCGTGGTGAAAGATTTAGTGGACGATTCGCTCCTGTATCGGATGAAGCAGCAAAGCGATGACGGCAGGTGGCCATTAGGCTGGCCGCTCGGCGAAGGCGAAGGATTCCGCAAGTTGCAAATTTTAGGTGAAGCATCCCGCACAATGGGAATGTTAGCGAAACTTGGGCGTTTCGGGAGGATTGACAATGAAGAAACTTAAATTAGCAGCTTGCGGAATTGATTGCAACGAATGTGGCTCATACAAAGTCACAACGGAACACGATATGCAGTCGGCGGAGCTTATAATTGATTGGTTTAAAGATAGAGGTTGGATAGGCGAAGATGATACCGCTGAGGCAGTTGTGAAATTAGCTCC
>DOWI01000215.1 GCA_003519645.1 Oscillospiraceae bacterium | reverse complement strand
ATGCGATATAAAAGGCCTGAGCGACTATGATCTATTTGAAAAGGACTTTGCAGACCAGCTCAGAAAAGCGGATGCTGAAGCTCAGCTTTTAAATAAACCTGTCGACAGAGAAATAATAAATGATAACAGGATTCTTAAATGCACAATATTTCCGGTAATCATGTTAAATGGAAAAATAGGCGTAGGAGCGGATATCAAGGATATTACAAAAGAACGGGAGTTTCAGAAGATACAGGATAAGATGCTGTCCCGGTATATGGTTCTGGGTAACATTCTTACGCATAGTTTTAACAGCACCCAGGAACAGTTTGATTATGTTCTTCACCAGGCATTGGAACTGACTGAAAGCCAACATGGTTACATATACCTGTATGATGATTTACAAAGTGAATTTATACTTAAATCATGGTCTAAAGGAGTTGTTGCATCCTGTAAACCAAATGAAAAGCAATGCAGGCTTGAAGATTCAGAGATCTGGGGAGAGGCTATAAGACAGTGTAAACCCGTTATTATTAATGATTTTAAACAATACCTGGTGAAAAACGAATTGCAGCAAAGTCATATTAAAATAGATAAATTTTTGTCTGTTCCTATAATTATCGAAGGGAATATCGTTGCCGTTATCGGACTGGCAAACAAGCATAGCGACTACAACAACAACGATATTTATAGCATTACTCTGCTTATTAACGGTGTCTGGAACGATATTAAAAGGAAAGAAACACAGGACAAGCTGGTTCTTGAACGAAACAAATACCGGCAGATACTTGTATCAATTGGTGACGGAGTAATGGTTGTTGATAATAGCGGACGGATTGAAATGCTCAACAATGTTGCCGAAAAACTTACGGGCTGGTCATTGGAACAGGTTGCGGGTGTAAACTACCGCGATATATTCAATATATCCTCGGAAAATGAAGACCACCCTATGACAGATCCGATTGAAATGGCCTTTGTGACAGACCGTGTTTTTGTCATTGAAAACAATGTTGTGCTTACATCAAGAGACGGTAATAAATATTTTTTGGAGGAAAGCGCAGCCCCAATCAAAGACAGCTCTGATAATACAATGGGTGTTGTTCTTGTTTTTCGTGATGTTACGAGTAAGATCATCCAAAGAAAGGAGATTGAATACCTCAGCTTCCATGACTCAATGACCGGACTTTATAACAGACGATTTCTTGAAGAGGAGCTTCACCGTATTGATACCAAAAGCAATCTACCGATTTCAGTGATTATCGGAGATATCAACTGCTTGAAGCTGACAAATGATATATTCGGGCATTCCCACGGTGATATACTGATTAAAAAAGTCTCACAGGTAATGTCTAAGGTATGCAAAAAAGAAGATGTAATTGTTAGATGTGGCGGCGATGAATTTTTAATTCTGCTTCCAAAGACAGGAATTACAGAAGTTAAAAAGATAATGGAACGAATTCGGAATGAGACTGAAAAGGAACAGATTAAAGCAATAAAAGGCAGTATTTCAATGGGAGCCGATACCAAAGAATCAGAATCTATTAATATATGGGATACAATTGACCGGGCAGAAGAAGATATGTATATCGCAAAAACGCTGGGACGTGATGAGGTCAAACGCGATACCATCAATTCAATCATTAATAACCTTCACCAAAACAACCCCAGGGAAAAGGAACACTCGATTCATGTCAAAAGGCTATGCCAGAACATGGCCGAAATACTCAANNCTCAATCTTTCGGATATAGATACAAAAAAGCTGAAGGATGCCGGATATCTTCACGACATTGGAAAAATCGTTCTGGAATCTAGGCTGCTGGAGAACAATTACAGCATAACAGATAAAGAATGGAACGAAATAAAAAAGCATCCTATTATCGGATACCGTATACTGAATTCATTTGATCATACAATCGACATTGCGGAACTTGTACTAAATCATCAGGAACGTTGGGATGGATCCGGCTATCCAAAAGGTCTGAAAGGCGAAGAGATTCCTTTGCTTGCAAGAATCATTGCCTTAGCGGAGTCTTACGATCGCAAACTGTCTGCTAATTGCGGAAAACGCAAGGAAGAAGTAATCCAATCGGTTAAAAACAATGCAGGAAAACATTTTGACCCTAAGTTGACAGAAATATTCACCAAAATGGTTGAAACAGAGAATGGAGGTGTTGATGCATAACACATTAACACCTCCATTTTTTTAGGATTTTAGCGGGCAATAAACCCAAAGTATAGCAAAACAAGAAGCCCGAGCGCAATTCTGTAATAACCGAACACCTTGAAATCATGTTTTTTAATGAAATTAAGAAGCAATTTAATAACCATGATTGAAACAATAAAAGAAACAAAAAAACCGGTTAACATTATCGCCCATTCCTGGCCGCTGAATAATAGAGGATATTCCCAGCCACCGGCACTCTCGATTTTTTCCAGAGAATATTTTAAAAGCTTGATACCACTGCCTCCGAACATTGCGGGGATTGCCATGAAAAATGAAAATTCTGTTGCAATAAACCGCGATGCGCCGAAAAACACCGCTCCCAGTATTGTAGCACCTGATCTGGATGTACCAGGAATCAATGCCAGCGTCTGACAAAAACCAATCAGCAATGCTGTTTTATAATTTAGTTGTGAAAAACTATGGATCTTGGGCTTTTTCCTGCTGTTTTCAAGCCAAAGAAATAGAAAACCGTATAAAATAAGAGTTGCAGCAATTACATACCAAGTCGATAAAACGCCGTCGATCTGATCATCAAACAAAACTCCGATGATTCCAGCCGGGACACTGGCTAGTAAAACCTTGCCCCATAATGACAGTGTCTGCCGTCTTTCCTCACTGCTCTTTTTCATCGAGAACGGATTAAGTTTATAGAAATACAAGACCAGCACAGCAAGGATGGAGCCGAGCTGGATGAACACCTTAAATACATCAAAAAATTCCTTATTTACATCCATATGAATAAACTGATCAAGCAACAGCAAATGACCTGTACTACTGATCGGAAGCCATTCAGTAACCCCCTGTACAATTCCCATAAGTATGGATTTCAGAATCTCATAAAAAATCATATTTTAATTCCTTTCTGATTTTTATAACAGACCCTTCACAATAGCTATTAAAAAGCGGCCGGGCGCGCTTGCGCACAGCCGCTTTTTAATAATATTCCGGCATATTCATCGATATTCCAGTTTAACATTGTTTTGGCTGTCTGTATCTACAGAGATCCGACCAGGAGGATTATCAGTGTTTTCCACCAATATGGAAGCGATACCATCCTCAACATTGCGCCTAACTGCGTTACGAAGATCGCGGGCACCGCGCTTGCCGCCATATGCCTTTTCAGCAAGAGATGCAGATGCGGCAGGAGTCCAGGTAAAATCAATCCCCCTCTCCTTAAGCGGCTCGACAAGCTCACCAAGCATAAGATCCGCAATCTTAGCAAAATCATCCCGCGTTAGGGGGCAAAAGTAAACCACCTCATCAACTCGGCTGATAAATTCCGGTCTAAGAAAATCTGACAGGGCTTTCATTGAACGGTCACGTGATGCCTGAGCGTCGGTTTTGCCGAATCCCATCAAGCTTTCACGATTCTGGCTTCCAGCGTTTGATGTCATGATGATAACGGTATTTTCAAAATTAACCGACCGGCCGTGAGCATCGGTAACGCGTCCCTCATCAAGAATCTGAAGCAGGATATTCAGGACGTCTGGATGCGCTTTCTCTATCTCATCGAAAAGCAAAACCGAATACGGCTTGCGCCGTACCTTTTCAGTAAGCTGTCCAGCCTCGTCATATCCGACATAGCCTGGCGGAGATCCTATAATTCGAGACACTGAGTGCTTTTCCATAAACTCGGACATATCCAGACGAATCAGGGTTTCAGGCGTATCAAAAAGCTCGCCTGCCAAAACCTTGACCAGCTCTGTTTTTCCGACGCCGGTCGGTCCTACAAATATAAACGATGCTGGTCGGCGTCTGGCACTAATCTGCACTCGACTGCGACGGATAGCGGCCGCAACAAGCGTAACCGCTTCCTTTTGTCCGATTACCTTTTCGGCAAGGCGATCTTCAAGCCTTACCAGCCTTGATAATTCATTTTCTCTAACTTTTGAAGCTGGGATTCCAGTCCAAAGTTCAATTACCGTAGCTAAATCATCAGCAGTTACCGGGGCTTCGGTTGCTTCGATCCTGATTTCTTCAGCCTGCTTTTCTGCTTTGAGAAGTTCTGCCCTTGTAACGGCTAACTTTTCATAATCAATGGTTTCGCTTCCAAGCTGATCCTGTTCATCCTGCTTCATCTGAACTATCTTGCTCTTTAGCTTGGCGTACCGATCCGCCGTACGGTTTCGAAGAGCAGCTGCGGCACATGCTTCGTCCAGAAGATCTATTGCCTTATCAGGCAGAAAACGATCATTAATATAACGCTCTGACAACATCACGGCACGTCTGAGAAGTGAGTCCTCAATTATGACACCATGATACTTTTCATAATAGCTTTTAATACCTTTTAGAATGCCCATAGCATCATCTATAGGAGGCTCATCCACAGTTACCGGCTGAAAACGTCTTTCAAGGGCAGCATCCTTCTCAATATGCTTGCGGTATTCATTAAAGGTGGTAGCACCGATTACCTGTATCTCTCCGCGGGAAAGCGCAGGCTTAAGAATATTGGCAGCGGACATGCTCCCCTCTGCATCGCCCGTGCCGACAAGATTATGCACCTCGTCAATAAACAAAATGATGTTGCCTTCGTTCTTGACTTCATCAACCAGACCTTTAATCCTGCTTTCAAACTGACCCCGGAACTGTGTCCCTGCCACCAGTGAGGTTAGGTCCAGAAGATGTATTTCCTTGTTTAACAGACGCACAGGAACATTCCCCGATGCAATGCGAAGCGCAAGACCGCTATTGCCGAG
>DOWI01000144.1 GCA_003519645.1 Oscillospiraceae bacterium | reverse complement strand
GGTATTACCCGATTCAATCGATTTCTCTGTGCCAGATGATAGCATTAAGTTTGAACAGCACCTATATTGTTCCGAGGACGGTACATTCCAAACATCACTAAACCAATGGGAGAGCGGAGTTATTAAAGAAGAACTTAAAAACGGTGCCGTCTGCTGGTTACGTAATCTCGACCGTAAAAAGTGGTCACTTGAAATACCGTATGAAGTTAGCGGTATTACCACTTCTATGTTCCCGGATTTAGTGGTTGTTAGAGCAGATGCACAGGGTTACGTTTTCGATATTCTGGAACCACATGACCCCAGTCGTAAGGATAATTACCCCAAGGCTGTAGGCTTGGCGAAATTTGCCGAGAAACACTGGGATAAATTTGGCAGAATTCAGCTCATTCGTCTAAAAAAAGGTGTAGATGGTCACGAACATTTCTATCGATTGGATATGGGAAAAACAACAGTCAGAAATAAGGTTCGCGGTATTACGTCAAACGAGGAGCTTGATAGAATTTTTGAGGCAGATGCTATACGTGAAGACTAAATCTCTATCGGTTTTAGCCTTAGCAATACGGTGCTGGAAGGAGATTATATGAAAATAACCTATGTACGGATTTCTAATTATAGGAATATTGATGGTATCACCGTCAACTTCCATCCGGAACATAATTACATTATCGGAGAAAACAACCTTGGGAAAAGCAACTTTCTATCTCTCCTCAGTACTGTGTGTAGTGGTAAGGGCTTTGATGATAAGGACTTCTATAATTCTGAAAAGCCCATCGAGGTTGAAATGGAAGTCAAGTTATCGCCAAACGAACAAGGCTTCTTCGGCGACAACTTCTCCCCTGATGATGCCTCATTGGTGAAAATGCGGTATCGTCAGACGATAAAAGAGGCATACCCCACTATTGTTAGTGCCGATTCCAACGAGAGTATTCAGATAAAGCAATTAAGAAAAATCAACTTCTTGAAATATGAAACAACGTCCATTCCAAGTAGAGAGTTGCGCCTGGACACGCAGAAAGGCGCAGGCTTGCTGATTAATGGCATCATCGAGAGATTCATAACGAGCGATGAGGAAACCCCTACCTTTCTGAATAATGAGCAGGTAGACAAATTGACGGAATTTATAAACGGGCATCTGGGCAAAATTCGCAGCTTTAGGGATTACGCTATAAAAGCGACTGTTGCCCCTAACCCTACTGAGATGTTGACCAGCCTGTATTACCTATCAGATGGCGACAGGAAAATTGACACAACGGGTAGCGGTGTTCAGTATATGGCTATGGCTTCGATTAACATCTTATGCCAGATTATGGAGCTGTATAAAAGCAAATCTGCACCATTTAATGAACAGCTTTTCAGAGACAATGATGGAAAAATGCTTTTACCGATTGTTCTATCAATTGATGAGCCAGAAGTTCATCTACACCCTTATCTCCAGCGTTCGCTCATTGGCTATTACAAACGAATTCTGCAAAATGAGGATGCTGAATTTGCCGAGTTGCTGAAGCTGTGCTTCGGAATTGACGGCATTGATGGTCAGCTTATTGTTGTCACACACTCAACAGACGCTTTGGTTGGGGACTACCGCAACCTCATCCGCTTTTATAAGGAAGAGAACAAAACGGCAGTAGTTAGTGGTGCCACACTTAGATTCACCTCAGCAAACGAGAAACATATGATTATGCGTTTCCCCGAAATAAAGGAGGCGTTTTACGCCCATTGTGCCGTGTTGATTGAGGGTGAAACCGAATATGGTTGCATTCATAGTTTTGCCGAAAAACTTGGCGTATCGCTAGATGATTATGGCATCTGCGTTATAAATGCAAGAGGCAAAGAGTCAATCAAACCACTTCGCCAATTACTGGAAAAATTTAAAATCCCAAGCATAGCTATCTATGACGGTGATGTTAGGACTGGACATACCCCAGCTAATAACGAGTTTTTCACACAAGAACTCTGCTTTGAAATTGAAATTGTTAAGAAACTATTTTTAAATGGTCAAACTGCCCTGGTAAGGAAAATTGCTAAGGATTTATCCAGCAATGCAGAGTCTGTCGAAATGGATGCCGATTTCGTGCGGAAGCACTTCAAAAAGATGGGTATTGATATGACAGGCTATGTACCTAAGAAGCTATCAGATGTCAATGATGATGATGAGATTGAGTTCTGCCAAATGTACTCCGCTTGGTTTATGGCAAAGAAGGATGTTCTCCTGGGACGGATTATCGGCGAATTGCTACCAGCTGACCTCATACCTGCTTGTTATGCCGATGCAATTTTCAAGGCGCGGGAGGTGGCGAGCATTGCCTAATGCCATTCTTGCAGAACTAAAGGCAAAAATTTCAAAGCAACATGAGGGTGATGAAAAACAACTTGAAGTTATCTTTTCAGATAGTCCACGCTTGATAGTGGAAGCACCTGCCGGGTATGGTAAGACGACCACTATGATTAGCCGCATTGCTTACCTGTACGCTTCAGGTGGCATACCAAACCCCAAGCGTATACTAGGATTAACCTTTAGCGTGAATGCCGCACTGAAAGTCAAACGGGAAGTCGCAGAGAAATTGCCCGTACTCCTTGGCGACCAAAACAGTCCGGTTGCCATAGGCGAGAAAGTAACTGTCACGAACTACCACGGGTTTTGCAAGGGGGTTTTGAAAAAGTACGGCTATCTCATCTCTGACGTATTGCGAAAAGATGTCAATCTATTCAAGGCGATCAGCGAAAGTGAAATTAGCAGACGCCAAGATCTAAATACTCCNNAGGTATAGAAACCTCCATTAAGGCTTCCAGTGCTCCTGATGCACAGACTATACACGAATACAATGACATCGTTATCAGGAAACTCCTGCCTTTGGAATACATTACACATAACGCTGTCATTCTGTTTGTGCTGGATATTTTCGCACGCTTCCCTGAGGTAAGGAAGTTCTATCAAAGCTACTACCCGCTACTCGTTGTCGACGAGTTTCAAGATACAAACTGCATT
>DOWI01000068.1 GCA_003519645.1 Oscillospiraceae bacterium | reverse complement strand
TTGAAGCTCTTCCGAAGGCGTTCCAGGCTGTCTCCATAAATGACATTACGGGCTGGTTTCTTGAATCCGGTTATTCGCTTTCTTAAGTGGAATTGCTGTAAGGTATAGAAGAGCAGCTACTGGATACTCCACGCGCAGGAACTTAGTAACTGTTATTATCATTACTACATGTTTTGCGGACCGAAAAAATATAGTGAACAATATATTTTTGGTTGTAAAGCAAATGGGAAGATGGTAGAATATTCTCGTATTATATCAAAATATATCTAATGGAGAGGCACTAAAATGAAAACAAGCTACAAAAGGCTGTGGAAGCTCCTGATAGATAAGAATATGAAAAAGAAAGACTTAATGGAACAGGCTGGTATTAGCTCGTTTTCGATCCGCAAGCTAAACCGTGGCGAAAATGTCACAACTGATGTCCTCGGGAAGATATGTAAGGCGCTTGATTGTACGCTGGATGATATTTGTGAGTTCGAAGACACAGACAAATACGAAGACACAGACAAATAATCGATACAATTGAAGAGCATCTCTCTGAGAATGTGAATTCATTGGTATCACTGGTGTTGCAGACAAAATTGTATGAGTCTGTACTGTGGGACGCCACAATTTGTATAATAATTGGACCTGAGTAACGTGCAATATGAAAAAAGGAGTCAACACAAAAATGGCAGATATTCGAATCGCTGACATACTACAAAGTGAATATAGTGATTTTCTTGAATTCTGCTTAAATGCTGATAAAAGATATAGAAGCGAGCTTGCTAAATCGGATTATGTCGCTTTTCGCTCACAGTACGGAATTTCCCGCGAAAAAATAGCACAACTCCGCAAACTCATTGAGTCGTATGATCAGGCTGCTGATTCTAGCTCTTCGGTGAACGACGACGGCAATATTGCTACTATAGAACCGGACAAAACTGACAGTGTGGCTGAAATAGCCAACGATAGTATTCCTTGGAAAAACAAAGTTGTTGTACTAGAAACCACATTGATTAAAGATGGCCCCTCAGGGTTACCACAAAATGAAGCCCTTTCTACTGAAACAGTTCCCCAAACCACCGGTGAAGAAGATCATAAGAAGAATCAGAAAATGGAAGCCACACCAGTTACCAGCTTGAGTTGCGAATCTGAGCTACCTTTATGTCAGTTCTTTGATGTGATATGGGACCTCTACATTGATACGCCTCTGCTGGAATCGGATATTGGCGTCAGAGCCTACAACAGTCTTCGCGCTGGTCGAAAGAAAGACGGTTCTACGGTCTCTTGCAAAACAGTCGGAGACGTATTACAGCTTTCGCCTCTTCAGTTATCCAACTATAAAAACATGGGCAGACTTTCGATAAAGCGTATCATCATTGCATTAGACGCGATAGTGCATTCTGAAAACGGCAAACACGAGAAGGAATGTTTCGCTACAGTCATGCCTATTAGTGATAATTGTAAAAATGAAGTGTTAGCCATGCTACATAATGAAAGCTATGATACATCAGATTTTAGCGATGATGAAAGGACTACCTTTTCTAAATATATGTCCGCTTGTGAGATTACAGGAAAAGAGATGGCACTTGCTGCAGCCAACGGGAGCAGAGTTATAATAGATGTCATGCAGACATTTCGGGACTTTTATGAGGAACCGCTTAAACTGTACGAGCGAAAAGTGAAGTTTGACCAAGCTGCATGTTCATTGCCGATAGAAATTAAGGAACTACCGGTTGAACCGTTTATTTTTGCTTATCGTGCAAGTGGAGCTACGAATAAAAGCGGCTTTAATATTTCACCGGATGCGGAAGCAACTGTTTTGGACTTTGTCCATACAATTATGAGCGATACCGGAGATACTTCGAAGGCGCTTGATTTCGCGATACCATTTGTCACATGGTTAAAATTTGATGTAACCAAGTTATGCCAGCCAATGAGAGACTGCCTTGAAAAGCAACGCGATAATGCTCAGTTTGTATTTGAGCAAAGGATGCTGGGCGAAACACTTGAAGTGGTTGGCAATGCTATGGGCGTGTCGCGGGAACGCATTCGACAAATTGAAAAAAAGGTTACGCAAATAATAACGCATTCATACGACGCTCAAAAAAACGACCATGATATCCTCGCGACAATCTATGCTTTACGCGGTGGAGATACTGTACTTCGCTATGATGAGATTGCCGCACAAGTCGGCGATGCTGATGCACAAATGATTTGGTATCTGGCAAAGAAAGATCTTATTAATTGCGAGGCATACCATTTTTCACATCAGTCAAATGCCATTGTATTTGGCGATGAATCGGAGCATGTCGCTTTGTCATCACTTCTTGCTGAGCTACCTGCGTTTGTCGAGGAATCAGAAATGCCACATTATATTGCTAACCTTGTTGAAAAGCATGGGATTGCGGAGGAATTGCTTCGTATGCAGTTACGGTCAACATATAAGCGTGATGGCATGTTTTATCATCGTGGGAGGCTTACGGTAGTCTTCATGTGCGATTATATTCTGCGTACCAGATTCCCAAATGGATATAAAATTGCTGATGAGTCTGACCATAAGCGTTTTATTTCCTATCTCGTTGAGGTTTTCGAAAGTAAAGGAAAAATCACCGCACGAGCACTTGATGCTAAAATAGGTCAAATAGGCGTTTTGATTGACAGAGGAAAATACATTCATCCCTCTTACATAGATGTCGATAAAAAAATCGTAGATGATGTGAATGCTTATATTGAGAACAGTCCACGCGTGGTTCTTACTTATACTGAACTATATGACACTTTTTCTGAACGCTTTAGCGGGACACAGATTAATAACAGATATTGCTTACAAGGTGTCCTCAAGCTGTTTGGCTGTCCTTTCGTCATGCGCAAGGATTATATAACAAAGGAATCCGACGTAAACCTTGCTTCGGAGTTTGAACATTTTGTAGAGCAAAACGGAAGAGTTCATAAAAGCGTGCTGTTAGAAGAATTCAATGGACTATCAGAAATTAACATTGGTTTCTTTTGTCAGCAGCTATCAACCATTGTTGTGCTCGATGGCGGGTACTATATGCATTCCTCGCAGTTGCATATCAGCGAGGAAGATTATAATGAGCAACGCAAATTTCTATTGACAGCTTGTCGTGATACACCTGTATCGACAAGAATGCTCTTCAACGAATACATGATGAGATTCACGGACTTCATGATTCGTAACAATATTGAGTCACAGGGCAACCTTTTCGGAGTGTTGCAGTATATGTTTAAAAAGGAATTTTTCTTTTCAAGACCATATATTTCTCTTAGCAATGACGTCGATTTGACGAACCACGGTGTCCTGCTGCAACATCTTATAGGTGTCGATTCGATAGAAATTGAGGATTTGATTGATATTTGCGATAAGAACGGAATCCGTTTTCTCTCTGTTCGTACTCTGATAGAGTCTATAGAGCCTGACTTTATCCGCGTTGGCAAAACTATGCTGATGCGAAAAGAAAGTGTCGGGGTGGATGATGATAGTGTGCTTGATACTGTGCAGCAGATTAATGAAATAGTTCACGTTCGCGGAGGATACTGCGCTTCGAAGAATATTGACGATTTCAGCTGGTTTCCGGATCTTAATGTACCGTGGAACACATATTTACTCGAAAGCGTGTCCGCACTGGCTGGCGACCTTCTTACTGTGCTTCGCATCAACACAAGTACGATTTATACGCCGGTCGATGTTTATATAGGG
>DOWI01000107.1 GCA_003519645.1 Oscillospiraceae bacterium | reverse complement strand
AAAGGAATGGTCATAAGAATGAATAAACAGATAAAAGTCGGAGTCATTGGCGCAACCGGATATGCCGGTGTTGAACTTGTACGGCTGCTTCTGCGACATCCGCATGCGGATGTCGCAGCGATCAGTTCGGTTTCGTTTGAGGGGAAGCAAATTTCGGATGTATACCCCTCAATGCGTGAAATCTGTGAACGAATTTGCGGCTCTTCCGAAGAGGTAATTGCTGCCAGCAATGTCGTGTTTGCGGCTCTGCCCCATGGATTGTCACAGGATACTGCCGAGCAATGTATAAAATCAGGTAAAAAGTTTATTGATCTTGGTGCAGATTTCCGTCTGGATGCTCGTGAGGATTACAAAAAATGGTATGGAAGCGATTATAAATATCCGGAGCTTCATGATGCGTCGATTTACGGAATTCCCGAATTGTTTCGCAATGATATAAAGGGCAAGTCAATTGTTGGCAATCCCGGTTGTTATCCTACCAGCGTTGCATTGGGGCTTGCTCCCGCCTTGCGCCAAGGAATGATTCAGCCTCAGGGAATCGTGATTGATTCAAAATCGGGTGTGACAGGTGCGGGACGCAAACCCACCCAGAATACGCATTTCCCCGAATGCAATGAAGCCTTTTCAGCCTATAAAGTTGCGGCACACAGACACACGCCCGAAATTGAGCAGACACTTACCAAAATGGCGGGAGAAAGGGCGACAGTTACCTTTGTGCCGCATTTACTCCCTGTTAATCGCGGTATTTTGTCAACCATGTACGCCAAACTTAAAGAAGGTGTGACGGGGGAGGAAATACGCCGCCTTTATGAGGATACATATAGCAATGAGTATTTTGTGCGTGTACTCCCAAAGGGTGTTAGCGTGGATGTCCGCAATGTACGGTGTTCTAACTACTGCGATATTCAATTGTATACCGATAAGCATACAGGGCTTTTGATCGTGACCTCTGTAATCGACAATATGGTCAAGGGCGCGGCCGGTCAGGCAATCCAGAATATGAACCTGCTTTTTGGCTTTTGCGAAACCGACGGCATCGATATGATTCCGCCTGCGTTTTAATTTTCATTGGAGGATAGGATGATGAGCTTTAAATATATTGACGGTGGTGTTACGGCAGCAAAAGGATTCACCGCTTCGGGAATCCATTGCGGTATCCGCAAAAATCGAAATAAAAAGGATCTTGCGCTGCTGGTTTCGGATCGCCCGGCCGTCGCCGCAGCGGTCTGTACAAAAAACCGTGTGATTGGTGCGCCCTGTACGGTAACANNAAAAACAGTATCGCCCGCGCCGTAATCTGCAACAGCGGTATTGCGAATACCTGTGCCGCCGATGGGATTGAAAAGGCAAAGCGTATGTGTGAGCTGACTGCCAATGCAATCGGCATTGTTTCGGAGGATGTACTGGTTGCGTCCACCGGCGTAATCGGCCCTTCCATTAATATAACTCCAATTGAAAAGGGTATGTCATCGCTGGTATCCGCATTGTCGGTGGATGGGCATACCGATGCGGCCCAAGCAATTATGACGACTGATACCATTAAAAAGGAATTCGCTGTGCAGTTCACACTGGGCGGTACGGCTTGTAATCTCGGCGGCATGGCAAAGGGAAGCGGTATGATTGCACCAAACATGGCAACCATGCTTTGCTTCTTAACCACAGATGCGGCGATTGATGCCGCTTTGCTGAAGAGCGCGCTGACTGAGGTTGTGGAAGATACTTTTAATATGATGTCGGTGGATGGCGACACCTCCACCAATGATATGGTGGTGCTACTTGCTAACGGCGCTGCGGGAAACTCGGTTGTTAACAGCCAAAACCAGGATTATAATATATTTAAAGCTGCTTTACGGGAACTTTGCACAACCATCTGCCGCTCGCTGGCATCCGATGGCGAAGGCGCAACCAAGCTGCTGGAATGCCGTGTGTCAGGCGGGGCGTCCATAAAGGATGCGAAATTAATAGCCAAATCGGTTATTAATTCGTCACTTTTAAAAGCTGCTATGTTTGGATCGGATGCAAACTGGGGACGTGTTCTTTGTGCAATCGGATATTCAGGTGCAAACGTGTGTATAAACGGAGTAAGGGTTATTTTCCGTTCATCTGCGGGAAGCGTGCATGTCTGTGAAAATGGAGCCGGAATTGAATTCAGCGAGGATGATGCCAAAAACNNATTGCACTTAATGATGGCAACGCATCGGCAACCGCTTGGGGGTGTGACCTCACCTATGACTATGTTCGCATTAATGGAGATTACAGAAGCTAGGCTGTGACCCCAACGCTTTGGATTGCAAAGCTTCATTCAATTTTTGGTATTTGCACGGAAAGGTAGTGTTTAGAATAAATATATCAACTTCGGACAGGGCGCAGGTACTGACACAGGCACTTCCGTATATCAAACAGTATTCGGGGAAAACAGTTGTCATTAAATATGGCGAAAACGCTATGGTTAGCGATGACCTGAAATCTGCCGTGATGGAGGATATCGTTCTGTTGTCCACGGTAGGCATCAAGGTGGTTTTGGTGCATGGGGGAGGCCCCGAAATTAACGATGTTCTCGCCAAAATCGGTAAGGAGCCGAAATTTATTGGCGGTCTCCGTTATACCGATGAAGAAACCATGGATGTAGTCCAAATGGTACTGGCAGGTAAGGTGAATAAAGGACTTGTTCAGCGCCTTGAACAGCACGGAGGTCAGGCAATCGGTCTTTGTGGTCTTGATGGTGGTATGATAAAGGCGGCAAAGATGAAGGGTGAACATGATCTGGGGTTGGTAGGCGATATAACAAGTATCGATGTGACACTCATCCGCAATTGCTTGGATAATGGAACCATTCCGGTAATCGCAACCGTTGCGGCAGGCGAAAATGATGGGGTTTACAACATCAATGCCGATATTGCAGCTGCACAGATCGCTTCTTCTCTTTCTGCCGAAAAACTGGTGCTGATGACCGACGTCAGAGGTCTTCTGCGTGACAAGGATAACGAGGATTCCCTGATTTCGGTTGTGAATGTCAGTGATGTGCCCAGTCTGAAACGCAAGGGAGTTATTAAAGGCGGTATGATACCGAAAATTGACTGCTGTGTTGAAGCTGTTCGGCGCGGCGTAAAGCGCACCCATATTATTGACGGGCGTATCGAGCATTCCATCCTGATTGAAATGCTGACCGACGAAGGGATTGGCACCATGTTCCTGTAATAGCCATGTAGTACAGTCGTGTAAAATATAGAATTTTAATGGGGAAACGATTATGAAAAAAATCAAAATCGGAATTGTAGGCTATGGAAATCTCGGGAAAAGCGCAGAACTCGGAATTCGGCAAAATAAAGATATGGAATTGGTCGGAGTGTTTACAAGACGTGATCCATCCACATTCCAAGGGGTAAAGGCGTATCATATTGAACAGGCAAAAAACATGACAGATCAGATCGATGTTATGGTTCTGTGCGGTGGGAGCTTATCGGATATGCCTGTGCAAGGGCCATTATTTGCAGGTATGTTTAATACAGTTGATGGTTATGATAACCATGCAAAAATTCCTGATTATTTTAATGTGGTTAATGAAAAAGCATTAGAAGCAGGGAAAGTATGCATTGTTTCAAGTGGTTGGGATCCTGGAATGTTTTCCCTAAACAGATTGTACTCAGAAGCGATTTTACCGCAGGGGAAAACCTATACTTTCTGGGGAAAAGGCATTAGCCAGGGACATTCAGATGCCATTAGAAGAGTAAAGGGCGTAAAGGATGCAAAACAGTATACAGTCCCAATGGGTAATGCTATTGAAGCAGTAAAAAGAGGCGATATGCCCGAGCTTACACCAAAGCAAAGACACAGAAGAGAATGCTTTGTAGTTGCGGAAGAAGGCGCTGATAAGGCAAGGATAGAGCAGGAAATAAAGTCAATGCCGAATTATTTTTCAGACTATGACACACAAGTACACTTTATTTCAGAGGAAGAACTGAAAAAGAATCATGGCGGTTTGCCTCACGGCGGATTGGTAATCCGTTACGGCAAAACAGGGAGAAATGAAGAATATGAACACACAATCGAATATAAAATTAACTTAGACTCAAACCCAAACTTTACGGCTAATGTGTTGCTTGCCTATGCCAGAGCGGCTTATCGCTTAAACTTGGAGGGGGTATCGGGTGCAAAAACAGTGGTGGATATTGCGCCTGCCTATCTCTCCGAAAAATCGGCAGAAGATATTAGAAAGTATCTTATATAAATAGCGGAATTTATCTCCCTATGCAGAACTGGAGATGGTAATATGAAATTGGATGATATACGTCGACACGATTATGCGACATTAATGCAAACGTACAACCGCTTCGATGCCGCCATTGAAAGCGGCAGGGGCTCGGCGGTAACCGATATAGAGGGTAAAACCTATATCGATTTTGGAAGCGGAATCGGTGTCAATTCATTGGGCTATGCCGACCCGGACTGGGTGGAAGCTGTTCAGAAGCAGACTGCTGCACTTGCTCATATATCAAATTTGTACTACAACGAGGTTCAGGTTTCCTTTGCGAAGCATCTATGTAAAGCAACTGGTATGGCGCGTGTTTTTCTCGGAAATTCAGGTGCCGAAGCAAACGAGTGCGCCATTAAGCTTGCGCGCAAATACAGCTTTGATCAACACGGAAAAGGTCGTTCATCAATCGTTAGTCTCCGCAACTCCTTCCACGGTCGGACGTTGACAACCGTTTCCGCTACCGGACAGGATTTGTTTCATCAGTATTTTTTTCCGTTCACCGAGGGTTTTGTATTTGCCGAGGCGGGGAGTATTGAGGATTTGCAGGCGAAAACCGGTGATGATGTCTGCGCTGTTATGTTGGAATCTGTACAGGGCGAAGGCGGCGTCATTCCGTTGGAGCCTTCTTATTTACAGGCGGTGCGTCGGCTTTGCGATGAAAAGGATATTCTGTTGATTATTGACGAGGTGCAGACCGGAGCGGGACGAACCGGAAGGTTCTTAGCCTGTGAGCATTCGGATGTAAAGCCTGATATTGTCACAATGGCGAAGGGGCTTGGCGGCGGGCTTCCGATTGGAGCCTGCCTGTGCAATGAAAAGCTTGCCGGTGTGCTCTCGGCAGGAACACATGGATCAACCTTTGGTGGAAATCCGGTTGTCTGCGCAGGTGCAAATGTTGTGCTTAACAAGCTGACAGCAGATGGTTTTCTGGATCAGGTTTCGGAAAAAGGCGAATATTTACGCAGTCGGATCCAGTCCATGCCCAACGTCAGCGAGGTGCGTGGTCTCGGAATGATGATAGGTATCGCTTTGGAACATGGTGAGGCAAAGTCTGTAGCACAGGACTGTCTGAAAAATGGTCTGCTTATTTTGACGGCTAAAACCCTTCTTCGTCTGCTGCCTCCACTTACAATTACCCGGGAAGAAATCGACAAAGGGCTTTCGATCCTGGAAACCTCACTAAAAGCTTTAGGTTGAATGAGGACGTTTTTTCAATTTGTTTTATATTATTTTGGGACACAAAGCTACGGAAAGGATATAATTTCAATGAAGCATTTACTAAAACTGCTTGATTTATCCAAAGAGGAGATTATTGATATTTTAAATCTTGCGGATCAATTAAAGTATGAGCTTGCTCACGGTATCGAGCATAAGCATCTTGCGGGAAAAACGCTGGGTATGATATTCCAGAAAGCATCCACCCGTACCCGTGTGTCCTTTGAAACAGGCATTTATCAGCTTGGAGGGTACGGGCTGTTTCTTTCATCAAACGATTTGCAAATCGGACGCGGCGAGCCTGTTAAGGACACCGCACGCGTTTTGTCACGCTATCTTGATGGAATCATGATCCGTACCTTTGATCAGGAAGAAGTCGAGACGCTGGCGCTGGCGGGAAGCATCCCGGTGATTAACGGACTGACAGATTTTTGTCATCCTTGTCAGGTTCTTGCCGATTTGATGACCGTCAGGGAACATAAGGGAACGCTTGAAGGGCTTAATATGTGTTATATTGGTGACGGCAACAACATGGCAAATTCACTGATCGTTGGATGTCTCAAAGTGGGAATGCACGTATCTGTGGCGTGTCCCGCCGATTATTGTCCCGATCCTTCTGTGCTTGAATTTGCGGTGGGATACGGCGACAAGTTCGTACTGACAGAAAGCTGCATTGAGGCTGTCAGAGATGCCGACGTTGTGTTTACCGATGTATGGGCGTCCATGGGGCAGGAAAGTCAAGCCGAGAAGCGTCGTGCTGCATTTTCTGGCTATCAGATAAACAATGAACTGCTGAAGCTTGCGGATAGGGATTGCATGGTACAGCATTGCCTGCCCGCTCATAGAGGTGAGGAAATAACGGAAGAGGTTTTTGAAGCCCATGCCAATGAAATTTTTGATGAGGCCNNGAAAACCGACTGCATGCCCAAAAAGCGGTTATGGTGACCTTGATGAAATAGTCTTTTGAGCTGTTAAGTAATCCATCATGTTATTGCGCAGTGGTTTTTGAGTAAACATTGAAATTTTACGAATCATTCCCTGCGAACATTGAAAAAGTGATTTTATATTGCCGAATTAGCCCAATGCTTACTTACGCAGATAGCAATAGACAACAATATGAAGATATGGAGGAGCTTAAGCCGTCGTTGATCAAGTAAACAATCAAAGGATCAGCGATAAACTTGTGAGGTGATGCGAATTTAAATAATAAGATTATATAGAAGAAAGGGGAATTTAGATTTGAATATAATTATTTCTAAATTCAAAGAAGTTTTATATTCTGTATTGCCGATAACTTTTTTGGTGGTGGTGCTCAATTTCACACTAACACCTATGGAGACACTGTCGATTATACGGTTTTTATTCGGTGCAATATTGATTATATTAGGCTTAACAGTGTTTTTAACCGGCGTTGATATCGGAATTACTCCGATTGGTAATCATATAGGTACAGCGATCACAAAATCAAACAAGATTTTGGTTTTGATCTTTACGGGACTGCTGCTTGGCTTTGTTATTTCGGTTGCAGNNTTATTACAATCAGTTTGATTTTGGGCTTTTTTATATCCTACGCAGAGCCTGATCTGCATATTCTTGCTGGGCAGGTTGACTCTGTTACTTCAGGGTTGATCTCTAATATGAGTATTGTGGTGGTGGTTTCCGTAGGGATAGCGATTATGCTTACAATTGGACTGGTGAGAATTGTATATAATTTCTCTATTAATAAAATACTAATAATAGTTTACGGCTTTATATTTGTTCTTGCATTATTTACATCGCCCGAATTTCTTGCAATATCCTTTGATGCATCCGGGGCTACTACGGGCGCTTTGACCGTTCCGTTTATGTTAGCGATGGCAGTTGGTGTATCTATACTAAAAAAAGACAGTAAGTCATCTGAAACAGACAGCTTTGGATTAGTGGGGATTACTTCAGCCGGTGCAATTTTTTCTGTAATGATTATGAGCATACTTTCAAAATCGGATAAGGTTGTCGGCGCGCTTGAAAGCCATACAGAGGACTCGTCAGCAATCTTAGGACCATTTGTGCAAAAGCTGCCAATCATTTCGCTGGAAGTGTTGATTGCGCTTGCCCCAATCATCATAATATTTATAGTGTTTCAGATAATTTTAATTAGATTGTCTACTTCTGCCGTCCGAAAAATTTTATTCGGCATGCTGTTTACTTATTTAGGGCTGGTTCTTTTCTTGCTGGGTGTAAATGCCGGTTTCATGGAGGTTGGCAGTACGGTAGGATTTAAGCTTGCCTCAATGGACAATAAAGCATATGTTATTATGATTGGATTTTTATTGGGGATGGTTACAATACTTGCCGAACCGGCTGTCTATGTATTGACTCATCAAATTGAGGATGTTACAAGTGGATATGTAAAAAGAAAAGCTGTTATGGTTTCGTTGGCCTTGGGTGTGGCTTTGGCAGTTGCTTTGTCTATTGTAAGAATTATTGTACCCTCAATGCAGCTGTGGCATTTTTTGCTACCGGGGTATATTATATCTTTAGCCTTAACGTTCTTTGTTCCCAAACTGTTTATTGGTGTTGCATTTGATTCGGGAGGCGTTGCATCCGGCCCGATGACGGCTACTTTTATTCTGGCGTATGCACAAGGAGCAGCCGAAGCAATTGAAGGCGCTAATGTTTTGGTGGATGGCTTTGGAATTATTGCAATGGTTGCAATGACTCCGCTGATTGCGCTGCAAATATTAGGTTTTATATTTAAAGTGAAATCGAAAAAGGGAGGACTTGGAAGTAATGATGGATAGTCCCAAAGATAAAAGCTTTGCTTTAATCTGTGTAATATCGAATTACGGTCAAGGAAGCAAGTTAATGCATGAAGCCAAGCGATGCGGTGTTACCGGAGGAACAATATTATTTGGAAAAGGAACCGCTAACAATCGGATCTTAGAGTTTCTAGGACTTTCCGATATAAGAAAAGAGATTGTACTGATTGTTGCAGAGAATAATTTAGCTTACCAGACAATTGAACATTTGAACAATAAGTTTGAATTTGAAAAGCCGAATCATGGTATTGCTTTCGTTACTTCGATTTGTTTCGCAGCGGGAACAAGACTAATAAAAGGTGATAACTATAATTGTAAAAGAGGAGTAGACGATACAATGTATCATTTTATTACAGCGATTGTCGAAAAAGGTAGGGCGGAAGACGTAATAGACGCTGCAACCAAAGCAGGATCAAAAGGCGGCACCATAATTAATGGAAGAGGATCAGGAATTCACGAAACCAGCAAACTGTTTTCAATGGATATTGAACCGGAAAAGGAGATCGTAATGATCCTCTCAGAAGCCGAGTTGACAGAAGCAATTGTTAACTCGATTAGAGAAAGTTTGAAAATTGATGAAGCAGGCAATGGTATTATATATGTTCAGAATGTTAACAAAACATATGGATTATATAAGTAGTGACTTCTGTTAAGAAAAATGCCAGATTAATATTAAAATCAAAAGGTAGTGTCAAGAGAAGTTCGC
>DOWI01000319.1 GCA_003519645.1 Oscillospiraceae bacterium | reverse complement strand
GAGCGGATGCTTGAAATGAAGCTTATTCGTAGTGGTGGGAGTGTATGAAACCCAAACGAATCAGCGTTCGTTTTAATTTGGAGAATGATGTTGACCGCAAGGCTTGGGAGTATTTACAAGGTGCGGAAGGTTCTAAAAATAGCGCTGTTATTTCTGCTATCAATACCTTTTTCGAACCGGATGCTACCCCTATTGCTGATGTTGTTCGGCAGACTATCAAGGAATGCTTTCAAAATGTCGCTGTTATGCAAACCAAAACAGACAAAAAGCCGGATACCCTTTCAGAAGACGAAAACAATTTGCTGGATACGCTTGATGAGTTTCTTGGCGGCTGATGGCATCAAAGTAATTCCACATTTTGGATAGCCGATTACACTTATGGCATTACTGTGGCATCACTATTTATGAAAGAAAGGATAAGTTATGCAATCCATAAAAAAGGATACGAAAAACACGATGTTTATACGGACTTAGCTCTGTCTTATACCGTAACAAGCAGGGAACTTGTACGGCAAGTTCCAATGGTAGCCCGGCTTCGGGCTGCTTCTTTAGGGGATAAATCCCCTAATACCCCTTATGACACAAAACATCAAATAGTTTATTATAATAGCTTTGACAATTGTATAATATTTGACGTGATTTCGTCAATAGATTTGTTTTCTGTGTCTATTATTTCTCCAATAATATCTGTCTCAAACGCCTTTAAACAAGTATCTATATGTTGTGCTTGCCAGCCGTCAGCGGCGTCTCCTCGTTGCACAAGTCTATTAATAATTGTTTGTTTTGAAGCGGAGAGAATAAAATGATTAACGATAACCCCGCCATTTATAAGTGATTCTACAATTTCATTATAATATTGCTTTATATAAATAGTCATGGGAACAATTATAACGCCATCGTAATTGTCATTAATATGTTTCAATATTTTATGATTGAAATCACGCCACATATCTATGTGTTGAAAATTTCCTTTTCTCTTCATCTCGTCAGGAAAAACATGCCATAAAAAATATCCAACTTGTTCTGGATCATAAATAAATGAATTATTGATTCTCTTGTTTATTGCTTCTGCAACACTTGATTTTCCACAACCAAACGCACCGTTTATCCACAATATCAAAAGTACACCTCATCCCATAAAAATATTTACACTATTATAGCATATTTTTATTTGCAATTCTACACGCGGAGCCGGATTTATAGTCGGCTCTAATTTTATGCCCAAAGGGCAGAAAGGAAACCATATATGAAAAAGTCAGAACAAAGAATTGAGGCTCGTGTAAGCTTTGCACAGAAAAAGAAGATTACACAGATAGCAGAAAAGTGCGGACTGCCGCTATCGGAATATCTCCGCCAAAGGGCTTTAGGTTATTTACCGAGAACGGTATTGCCCGACGCTTTTTATTTATTCCACGCAAAATTGTGTGAGCTGTGCAATTCCATTGACGGCAAGGTCAGCAGTGATGCCGAAGAAAAACTTTTGCGCCTGATTGATGAAATACAATCAGACTTACTTTTACCTGATAAAGAGACTACAGCACAAATTAAAACTGAATTGGAGGAAATTGGGGTCCTCGCAAAGCCTGCTTTATGGGGAGAGGAGCATCCCCGCAGCGATGAGCCTTTCGACGCTTTCGGCGGAAGCGATAAGCGAAGGGAGATGTGACGAGGTGGCAACCACAGGATTCTGGCCAGTCAAAGGAAAACTGAAAGATGTCATTGAATACGCCCGGAATCCGGACAAAACCACCGATCCGAAATATCTGGATGACGATTTGTACAAGGCACTTCGCTATGTCGGGAACGATGAAAAAACGGACAAAGCCATGTATGTCGATGCCATCAACTGTCCGAAAAAACGAGCGTATGAGCAGATGATGGCGACCAAGCGGCGATTCGGCAAAATGGGCGGGAATGTGGCGTATCACGGTTTTCAGAGTTTTCGGACTGGCGAAGTGTCTCCGGAAGAAGCGCACACAATCGGTATGGAAACCGCCCGCCGAATGTGGGGCGACGAATACGAAATTGTTGTTACCACACATCTTAATACCGATAACCTGCACAATCACATGGTGATAAATTCCGTTTCCTTCAAAACCGGGAGGAAGTTTGAAAATCATATTTCCGACCATTATCGCTTACGTGAAATATCCGACGCCGTTTGTCTGGAACACGGTAAATCTGTTTTGAAAGATGCTCCGTTCTATGGTGGCGAAAAAAGCGCTTACTGGATTCACAAAAACGGAGGATTGACGCATAGGGATATTTTGAAACGGGATATAGAATCCGTTTTGCAGTATTCCAGAGAACCAAAGGATTTTGAGCGGCGGTTAAAGTCGCTTGGTTATCAGATTGTTCGCAGTGCGGATAAGTATCAGCATCTTTCGGTCAAAGCGCCGGACTGGAAAAAGCCGATTCGGCTAAGCAGCCTTGGCTACACCAAGGAAGTGATAAATGCACATTTTGAGAAGCATTGGGAAAATCAATATTTCTATCTTGAAATGAATAGAAACCCGGCGTACAAACCAAAACGGCTTCCGCTGTTGGAATATGAAAAGCATTTGGAATTTGAAATCAGCCATTCCCACGACACGGCTGTTGTTTTGGTAGATGTTATCTTCTATATCATTTTACAGCTTATATTATCGATCAAAGATCGTAACGCAATGGAAGAAC
>DOWI01000071.1 GCA_003519645.1 Oscillospiraceae bacterium | reverse complement strand
TTGTCGGTCGTCATTTCAATGGTCGTGCCGGCCCTGGTTTCGACTTTCATTCTACTGCCGCCTATATCAGCAAGAAGAATCCGTTTTCCTTCCGTTCTCATAACCGGATTAGAAAATCCGTGCTGTCGTCTGTACAGCTCGCCGCCCTTGCTGTTTAATACAACCAGAGAAGTATCGGTAAGTAATGCCAGTCCGTCATTTGCCTTTGTCAAACTAAGAACCGAGCTTCCTGATATTTCGACGGGAAAACCGTCACCGCTCTGACCTCCTGCAAGTTTATCATTCAGCCAGTATACAATATTCTCCGGCTCAAGCATGTCCCAGTTATTCCAGATATATGCTCCGCTGAAAATCAGTACCGCTGTAAGGAACAACCGAAACAATGCCCTTAAAAATGTGTGTCTGCGCCGTTTGCGCTTTACAGGAACTACAGATAACCCTTGGAATTCCTGTGAAGCGTTGCCGTTCCTATTATGAGCAGATGGTTTACGACGTTTGACGGTCATATCTTGTTTCACAGCCATGGGCTTCTCCTTTCGGCTTACACTTTTCACAGCAATTACTTAATTAAACTTGAATCTATATTTCAATATCGGCAAACGGTCCATCATAATAAACCCTGTTAAGGATCAACCCCTTAGCGGGAGCCGTAGCGCCGGCAGCATGCCGGTTATGCGCTTGGATAACCGAAGGTATGCAGTCATATTCCCTTTTCCCCGCTGATATGTCAAGAAGCGTCCCAACCATGATCCGAACCATATTGTATAAAAAACCATCAGCCTCCACATAAAACGTCACGAGTTCACCCTCTCTTGAGATGCCGCAACTTTTCACACTGCGGACGGTATCTTGCACACTGCTTCCGGCCGCGCAAAAGGATGCGAAATCATGTTTGCCGATGTAATCAGCAGCAGCCATGTTCAGCCGGTCGGTATCAATAACCCGCCGCTGATGAATCGCATAATTCTCCCAGAAAGGGTTGCGCTCGGATGCGTTCCAAATACGGTATAGATATCGTTTTCCACTTGCAGAATAACGCGGATGAAAATCCTGAGTAACTTCGCGACAGCGGTAAACAGCAATGTCACGAGGAAGATTTGCATTGAGAGCAGCCGTCATAGCTTTTCCTCGCAGAGCCGATGCGGTATCGATGGTACAGCAAAACATATTGGCATGAACCCCTGCATCGGTACGACTGCAACCGATTACTGGCGAGCGAAACCCCGTAACCCGTTCTATTGCATCCTGTAAGATCTGCTGCACGGTAACGGCATTNNCTGATAGCGCGTGCCGTCAAACCGGAGCGTTAGTAGTAGCCGCTGCATAGACACTCATGCCTTTCTGTAAAATACACCATGTCAGACTAGGCTCGCCCTACTATACATTATAGTTATACAACGAGGACATGTTCCTTACTTGGTTAATCTGTCGCCGAACCACTACAGTTTTTTACAAAGCAGGCTTTAGTATAAAATTCAATATAAAAAGCCCTGCCGCAAGCAGCAACATAACCACGATGTAGACTACGTCTGACACCCGCATATGAAGCTGTTTCATTCGGGTGCGTCCCTCTCCCCCACGATAGCAGCGGCATTCCATAGCCGTTGCCAACTCAAATGCCCGCCTGAACGACGAAACAAACAACGGTATCAGAATCGGAATCAGAGCACGGATCCGCTGCATAACACCACCGCTTTCCATATCTGCACCACGTGCTTTCTGCGCCGACATAATTTTATCGGTTTCCTCAATCAGCGTTGGAATAAAGCGCAGGGCGATTGTCATCATCATCGCAAGCTCATGAACATTAAGACGAATAACTTTCAGAGGACTTAATAGACGCTCTAGTGCATCCGTCAGTGTTGTGGGCGAAGTTGTATAGGTCAGCAGTGAACTGCCTGCAATCAAACATAAAATTCGAATGGCAATAAAGACTGCGGTTACCAGCCCTTGTGAGGTAATATGGATAAACCCCCAGTCAAAAAGAGGAACGCCCTTTGAGACATAAAAGATATTCAGGGCGGATGTAATTAATATTAGGGGCAAAATGGGCTTGATGCTTTTGAAGATCAATTTGGCAGGCAGGTCCGAAAGGATTATAATAAATATTAGAAAACCCGCTGCAATAGCAAGCCCTGCCCAGTTTCGCGGAATGAATACCGAAAATATATAAACAAAAGTCAGCACCAGCTTTACACGTGGATCCATGCGATGTAGCATAGAATTACCCGGATAATACTGACCGATTGTAATATCATTAAGCACGATGCACTCCTCCCTTTTTCATAAGAGGAAGAAGGCGATCACGCGCCTGCTCAACCGTATATGCATTTCCNNTGTACCCCTGTTGCCGCAGCTGCATAAAGATCCTGGTAACAGCCGGAACCGCAAGACCTATCGACTGAAGCTCAGCAGCGCGGGAAAACACTGCGGAAGTTTCGTCAAACATTGAAACCCTGCCGTGGTTCATAACCAATACCTTTTTTGCCGATCTCGCAATATCCTCCATACTATGGGA
>DOWI01000288.1 GCA_003519645.1 Oscillospiraceae bacterium | reverse complement strand
ACTTTTATGTTGACAAAGACAAAATATTCCATTTGCACAAAGAATGTAGACCAAGCCCCTCTATCTCTGGTGTTTATTTGCAAATGCTATTGAAATAATGGGATACTTTTGCCATAATAATGATATACAGTTATTATGAAATATAAAAGTTTGGCTAAATATTGTAAATTAGCATCTGCCTATATGAGAAAGGATGGTCAATTACCATGAATTTTCACGGTAAGGATATTAAAATTTTTTCCGCAAATTCACACCCTCTTCTTTCCGCTCATATTTCGGAAAGGCTGGGGCTTCCCCTAGGCCGTTCGGAAGTGAAAACCTTTAGCGACGGGGAAATTTCAGTCTCAATTAACGAATCGGTTCGCGGCTCGGATGTATTTGTGGTGCAGTCTACCTGTGACCCCGTTAATAACAATCTGATGGAACTGCTAATCATGATGGACGCATTCAAACGTGCATCAGCGGCACGCATCACCGCCGTTATCCCCTATTTCGGATATGCAAGACAGGATCGCAAGGCAAAGGCGCGGGATCCCATTTCTGCCAAGCTGGTCGCTGATCTCATCACGACAGCAGGCGCGGACAGAGTACTCACCATGGATCTGCACGCTTCTCAGATACAGGGTTTTTTTAATATTCCGGTGGACAATCTGGTTGGCGCGCCCATCCTCGCAAATTATTTTCGCGATCTGATCGGAGACCGGAAAGATGCNNCACATCATCGTCTCGCCCGATCTGGGTTCTGTGACACGTGCACGCAATTTCGCTGCCCGTCTTGACTGTCCAATCGCAATCGTTGACAAACGCCGGCAGCGGGCCAATGTCAGCGAGGTTATGAATATCATCGGCGATGTTCGGGGAAAACGAGTGATTCTTCTGGACGATATGATAGACACCGCCGGAACTCTTTGTAATGCCGCTTCTGCAGTTATGGAAAAAGGAGGTGCACAGAATGTTGTGGCAACCGCTACACACGGCGTGCTGTCCGGTCCCGCTTTAGAACGCATCCAAAACAGCGTCATTGAAAACATTGTGCTTCTTGACACCATACCCCTGCCTCCGGAAAAACGTTCGGATAAGCTTACAATACTACCGATTGCTCCTGTTTTCTCAGAAGCCATTGAGCGTATCTATGAAAACAAGCCGGTTTCCATTATGTTTAAATGACTTTTTAAATAAAATTTGTTTATTTTTTATTTTTCACTTGAATTCTTCAATTCATTTACCGTATACTTAAATAAATGAATAGCCAATTCAATGAATAAAAGGCGGGGTGCCCTACATCCCGCCGTTTCGTGTGCACCAAGATGCACCCCTTCTTCTCCGGACATTATACAACCAATGCAGTGTAGTGCAATGGTCTTTCTATTTTGAAATTGTAGGTTAATCTTAAGGAGAATCTTAAATGTTTTTTCACAAATCCAAACCCTCCCCCGTTGATTTCCTGATTGTCGGACTTGGAAATCCGGGCAAAAAACATGAGGGTACACGCCATAACGCAGGGTTTATTGCACTTGAGGCTTTGGCTGACAAGCTGGGGATTCGGATAAACCGAATAAAATTCAAATCCTTCTGCGCAGAATGTAGAATCGGTGACCGGCATGTTCTATTAATGATGCCCCAGACCTTTATGAACCTGAGCGGGGAAGCCGTATCAGAAGCCATGCGCTTTTACAAGCTAAAGCCCCAACAGGTGCTGATCTTATTTGATGATATTTCCCTGCCTGTCGGAACCATTCGAATCCGGCGCAAGGGCAGCGATGGCGGTCAAAATGGTATGCGCAATATCATTTTACTGACGGGCAGTGACGAGTTCCCGCGTATCAAAATCGGTGTGGGTGAAAAGCCCCATCCCGACTATGATTTGGCGGCGTGGGTCCTTTCGCGCTATTCCAAAGAGGGAGCATTAAAGCTGCTTGAGTCCACAAAAAACGCCGCCCAAGCTGCAACCATGATCGCCCAGGGTGATATAGACGGCGCTATGAACCAATATTCAAAATGAGCGTCTGTGGGGTAGTTGAAACAATGAAAACAGAACCAGAAGGAACGAGAGTGAACCAATGAGCGTTTTTGTCAAGGGACTAGCAGGTCTTCCGGCTTTTCAATCCCTGTGTAACGATATCCGCACATCAAGGCTGCCTGCAGCCATAACTGGCCTAGGGCACATACACAAGGTGCATTTTATCGCATCACTTTGCGCCACCCTTAATCGGCGTGCGGTGATGCTTGTCGCAGATGAAGGGGAAGCGACCCGAGTCGTGGAGGATGCCGTCTCTTTTGGATTAAAACCGCTTTTATTGCCAGCACGTGATCTTTCACTGCGAAGCATGGAATCGGCTTCAAGGGAATATGAGCAGCAAAGACTGGGTGTACTTGCGAAAATGACGGCAGGCGACTATGATATCGTGATCGCGGGGATTGATGCGGCAGTGCAGTTTACCCTTCCGCCTTCTACCCTCACTTCTCGAACCTTTATGATAAAGACGGGGCTGGCCCTGCCGGTCAAAAATCTTTCGGCTGCCCTGTCCGCCGCAGGCTACGAGCGCTGTGATCAGGTAGAGGGTGCCGGTCAGTTCGCTGTCAGGGGCGGTATATATGACATTTTTCCGGCTGACTGTCCCGCTCCCGTACGCATGGAACTATGGGGCGACACGGTGGATACGCTGTGGTATTATGATGTGCTGTCTCAACGCCGAACCGAACCGCTGAGGGAAATATCTATATCACCCGCCGCCGAAATCATGCCTGATGACGCCAAAGATCTGGCATACCGGATTGAGGCACTTGCAGAAAGTCTCAGAGGCAAAAATGCCGCCGCAGCACGTAAAAATCTTTTAGCAGATTGCGAGAAACTTGGCGGAGGAGGCCGTCCCGCATCCTATGACAAGTATATCCCACTGATTTATAAGTATCCTGCCACCCTGTTCGACTATATGAGTCTGTCGGACGGGGCAATGCTGTTTGTATCCGAAATGACCAACGTCCGCGAGCGGTTGCACACCGCAGAGTGGCAGCTTGGTGAGGATATCAAATCACTTCTTGCCCAGGGGCAGCTTTGCCGCGGCTTAACCGAATATATGATGGATACTGTTGGTTTGCAATCGGTGTTGGAAAATCACGGCTGTGTTCTTCTCGATACATTTGCCCGCTCCGGGCAAGATACCTATCTTCATTCTCTTTATAATATTAATACCCGCCAACTGCCGGTATGGTCGGGCGGAATTGATTTGCTGGTTGATGACCTGCGCGATTTGCTGCACCGCAGCATGGCTTGTATCGTGCTTGCGGGTGCGGAAGCAAAAAGTGCCAAAACCCTTGCTGACGACCTTTTAAGCAGAGGTTTACCCGCTTTATATGCGCCTTCTCCCGATGCTCCGGTCAAAAATCGGATAACAGTGATGCAGGGCGGTCTTTCAGCCGGAATGGACTATCCTGACGCCAATCTGGCCGTCATAACACACGGAAGAATCAGCGGTGAACGAAAGAAATTTCGCCGTTCAAAACGTGATAAGGGCGTTGAGATTCACAGCCTGTCCGAGCTGAATCCGGGGGATTATGTCGTACATGCCGCACACGGCATCGGTCTATACCAGGGAATTCATCCCCTCGAGGTACAGGGCGTTGTAAAGGATTACATCAAATTACAGTACGATAAGGGCGACACCCTGTATGTACCTGTAACTCAGCTGGATCTTGTCTCTAAATATATCGGTACAAAAGATGATATAAAGATTCGCCTGCATCGCCTCGGAGGGCAGGAGTGGCAGAAAACCAAGGCAAGAGTACGCACGGCGGTCAAGGATATCGCCCGTCAGCTGATTGCGTTGTATTCACAACGTATGTCCGCTAAAGGCTTTGCTTTTGAGCCCGACGGCGAATGGCAGTATGATTTTGAACGCCGATTTGAATTTGAGGAGACCGATGATCAGCTGCGGTGTGTCGAGGAAATCAAGGGGGATATGGAACGCGACGTGCCGATGGACAGACTGCTTTGCGGAGACGTCGGCTTCGGAAAAACCGAGGTGGCATTGCGAGCGGCGTTTAAATGCGTAACCCAGAGCAAGCAATGTGTTTTTCTGGTGCCCACCACCATCCTTGCATTTCAGCATTACAATACAATCATCAAGCGTTTTGAAGGCTTTCCTGTCCGAATCGATATGCTGTCCCGTTTCCGAACTCCAAAGCAGCAAGAGGAAATCATTAAAAAACTGCGGCGCGGTGAAATTGACATTATCGTCGGAACACACCGTCTGCTTTCAAAGGATGTACAGCTTCGTGATGTCGGACTTGTCATTGTGGATGAGGAACAGCGTTTCGGTGTCGCTCAAAAGGAACGGCTTAAAGAGGTATGGACGAATGTAGATGTACTGACCCTTTCCGCAACCCCGATCCCTCGCACCCTCAACATGGCAATGAGCGGTATTCGGGACATGTCCGTCATAGAAGAAGCCCCGCAGGATCGCCATCCGGTTTAAACCTATGTGCTTGAATATGACAACGGTATCCTGACGGATGCTATGAAGCGTGAGCTAAGACGGGGCGGGCAGGTGTATTATCTGCACAACCGCGTAGAAACCATTGAACGATGCGCCGCCGGCATACAAATGCGTATTCCCGAAGCGCGAGTGGGTTTCGCTCACGGTAAAATGACCGAGGAACAGCTTTCAGATATCTGGCGGCAGATGCTGGATCACGAAATAGATGTGCTGGTTTGCACCACCATTATTGAAACCGGTGTCGACATTCCAAACGCAAAC
>DOWI01000019.1 GCA_003519645.1 Oscillospiraceae bacterium | reverse complement strand
TTCTTTGCTGCCGTTTCTGACCAGCCTGTGTCCTTAAGAACTTTGGCGCAGAACCACATACTCTCAATGGCATGACCGGCATTTACATGCCTTGCCAACAGCGTATCTTTATCCGTACTAGAATCTGGCACCATCTCAATAATTAAGCGACGCTCCTCATCAAAATGGACATTTAAAATCTGATTGACATACTCTATAGCCTGTTCTTTAATCTCTGATTCCCGGGGATCGCTGAAAGCTTCCAACGCATCATACAATACATATGTAACATTAGTCATAATCATTGGAACCGAATGGGAACGATAACCGAAGGGCATCGGATACGGTTCGGAAACAATCTCGCCTCGGGAAAGATAAGCACGCGTACGAGCATAGAGTTTCAGAGCCTCATCAAGAATATCCCTGCGCCCGCAGACACGGCTATATTCTGCAAAACCCATAATTACGAAACAATCCACATAGAAGCTGGTGTAAAAACCCTTACCAGGAATGCTTTCTTTTTTATTCCCATTACGCTCACAAAGATAAGCGCATACCCCGTATCCTTCTGGCAGGATAGCATCGTTGTGGATAAATTTGTAAGTCTTTTCAGCACGCCGCAGGAGTTGATCCACATCACCTTCAAGGATACCTTTACGAATCATATCCACATAGTGAGAATCAATCCACAGCATACGGCCTTGCGACCAGATATATTTGTCTGTAGAACCCATTGTCTTACCGTCATTAGAGAAGCAAGTAAAGAATCCGCCATATTTTTCATCAAATGCTTTATTCCAGAAACGCATTAAATCGTTTTGGAAAGTTCCCTTATAAAAATACAGCAATTCTCTTGCGTTTTTAATCATACTATTCACCACCAAATCAATTTATTGTGCCTCCACAAACGCCTTGGGGAAAAGACGGAATAAGATGTACAGTACTGTAAAGACTCCAAATGAGACAAGTACTGCAATAGCAGCGATTGAAGGCGAAAAGTTGTACAGTAGCGTATTCATAATTTCGACCGGTAATGTAGTCATTCCGATTGGCAGAATAAACGCAGTAATAATGACCTCGCCAAAGGAAGAGATAAATGCAAGCAGCGCACTGGTAATAATACCGGATCGGATGTTTGGAATACTGATTTCCAACAGCGTATGCCATGGTTTCGCTCCCATCACAATCGAAGCCTCCTCAATGGATACATCGAAATTGCTCAATGTTGCGCAAACAGTTCTGACCACATACGGTAGGACAATGACGGTGTGCACCATAATCAGAAGTGTCTGACTCATGTTAATTCCGAGCTTACTGATGGATATCATAATCGCAATACCAATGATAACCGCGGGTACCATCATAGGTGCAAGCAATAAATTATTAATTAAGGATACGATCTTTACGTGGCCTTTTCGTACAATGACAAAGGATGAGAACGTCCCAATTGTCACGCCAAATAGTGTGGCAAAGAACGCTACCTTCAAACTGAGCATAAGTGATTTAACATACCGCCCGCTCTGGAGTATCTCCAGATATGAATTGATGCCCGGATCTTCTAAAGGAATTGTGACTAGCGCAGAGTTGGTGAAGGAGGCATATACAATCACCGCAAACGGAAAGAGAAGAAAGAACAGCACGATTCCCGACCAAATCGCAAGCAGCTTGTTTGATTTCATTTTTTCACCCCCGTACTACCCGCCAGATATCTACTGAACCGCTTCACAATCGTGAAATATAGAATTAGTACGATAAAGGTAGTAATGATGTAGATAAACGCGAGCGATGAACCCTGTGTCCAATTAAAAGTGTTTATTACAGAGGAATACACATAGTTTGGGATCTNNAAGTCCAGCAGAAAACCTGCGAACACGCCAGGCAGACTAAGCGGAAAGGTTACTTCTATGAATGTTCGCATACGAGATGCGCCCATAATCATCGAAGCCTCCTCCACATCCTTCTTTATTGTAACCAGCACGTTAAAGATGGAGAGAATCATGTATGCCAGAAAAACATACACAAGGCCTAAATAGACCGAGAAATATGAATACAGCATGGATATCGAATTAATTCCAACAAGATTTAGAAAACCGTTGATGATACCCTTATTACCTAGTATGACAATCCACGCATAGCAGCGAATGATTATACTCGTGTACAGCGGCGCGACTAACAGCAACGTCATAATCTGCTGCTTGCGAGCGCTACAGCGAGACATATATAGCGCTACAGGGTAGCCTATGATAGTACAGAAAACCCCTGTACCCAAACCTACCAACACCGTGCGGCCAAGTATTTTTAGATAAAATGGGTCCGTAAGAATATTAATGTAGTTATTAAGTGTCCAGCCGGCGCCATGTGCGGAAACATTGCTGGCCGGATACAAACTTACCCGAAACATGTATAGAATCGGTATTAGTACAATAAACAAAGCAAGTGCTGTCGGAAGCACTAGTAACAAGATGGATCTTTTTCGGTTAATGATTAAGTTTGATTGCGAATTCATAGAAACCACCCGTCTTTAAANNTAATACTTCACGCCTCCTGTTTATCCAGCGCATTTTCGATTCTTTCAATGACACGAACAGCTTCTGTAGCTTCGGTTGCGGTCACAGGGGGTACTGCATTGCTTTGAACAGCCTTTACGAACGCTTCCAACTCGATACGCAAATCGCCATACAACTCGGTACCTATCATAGGCCAATGGAAAGTATCCATCAGCACGGAACGGCCGCGTTCTTCGGTGGTGACACGAGCATCGGCATGCGTTAGATTGACCTCCATCATGCCCTTCTCTCCGATGATTTTAAAGCCTGCATCCAAACCGGTAACACGCTGAATCGGCATCGTCCATCCATTTTCCATACAGATAAGAGTTCCGTCCTCAGTCTCCATACTAGAAATGACATAGTCCCAAAAAGGCGTAAAAATTTTCTTGCCCATTGCGGAAACCTTGGTAATTTTTTTACCGCCCAGCAGCCATATAATCATGTCTATATCATGAATGCCCAAGAACCAAGTGACAGAAGTACGTTTACCGATTTTCATTCCGCTTGCCCTGGAGTTGCTGCGCCATACGTTTACACTGTAGATTTTACCCAGTTCGCCGCTGTCGAGCACCTGCTTCGCACGCCAAACGCGTGGATCAAAGCGCAAAATATGGCCGACCATTAGGTAGCTTTCATCTGGCATGGCAGCCAAGATTTCCTCACAACCAGCAGCGGTTATATCCAACGGTTTTTCTACCAGAGCCTTAACATTCTTAGCAAATGCCTTGAGAATCACTTCCTTATGCAAATGGTCTGGTGTGCAGACGCTGATTGCGTCTACGTGATCTAACAGCGTATCAGGCTCAGCGTATACCTTGACGCCGTACTTTTCTGCAAACTCCTTCGCCCGGGGCCTATAAGGCTCAGCGCATCCGACAACTTCCACGTATGGCAACGACTGGTATATGGCAGTATGTACCTCGCCCATCAAACCCAAACCAATTACACCAACTTTTAACTTTTCCATAAGCCTACATCTCCATACTGATTATATTTTTCGATGAAAAATAAACATTAACTTTTTCACCCTGTTTAAATCTGTGGGCACTCGAATTGATATCTATATTTAGGGATTCAACAATGAGTTTTGTATTGTTGTAATCCACCATATTCCGGATATTCGTGCCCAGATAAGATCCATCAATAAAGGTGACCAGAATCTGATTATCATGCTTGTCCGTGCGGTCAAACGCAAAGTATTGCGGGCGAATACTAATCTTGACACGCTCACCCTCGGCCATATCAAACGGAACAATAATACATTCGCCACCTGCAAGCTGTAGCATTTCCTTGCCGTATCTCTTTACACAGACGCCGTCGAAAATATTAGATGTACCGAGGAAGTTTGCCACATACAGGCTGGCAGGCTTCATATAGATTTCCTCCGGTGCGCCCTCTTGTACAATCTTCGCACGATCCATAATGATGATGCGATCGGACATCGCCATGGCTTCTTCCTGATCGTGCGTAACAAAAATGGTGGTAATGCCCACTGCTTGTTGAATTCTCTTGAGTTCAAAACGCATCTGATCGCGCAATTTTTTATCTAATGCTGAAAGTGGTTCATCCAAAAGCAAAACATCAGGATCGTATACAATTGCTCTCGCCAGTGCTACCCGCTGCTGCTGGCCTCCCGAAAGCTGGCTGGGATATCTATTCTCCATATTTTCAATGGATACTAGTTCTATCGCCCAACGAAGCTTTTCCTCTATTTTTGACTCCTCTATTTTTCGCATACGCAAACCGTAAATAATATTTTCTCTTACGGTCTTATGCGGAAATAACGCATAATTCTGAAATACCATACCAGTATTTCGCTGATAAACCTTAGTATCTTTAACATCTTTCCCATTAAAGATAATATTCCCTTTATCTGGCGTTTCTAGGCCAGCGATCATACGCAGCGTGGTAGTTTTTCCGCAGCCGCTGGGACCTAAAAGGCAGACAAATTCCGCTGGGTTGACCGCAAGATTAATATTATCGACTGCGACATAATCACCGAATCGCTTTGTTATATTTTTAAGTTCAATCTTTATTGCCATTTGTGTACCATCCTAATCTGCGCCTAAAGCAAATGATATTCTTGTGATGGTTGCATATCACATCGGCTCTCGGCAGCAGTTATTTCAGATTTTGTAGATATCCGCACTGCATTTCGAACATGCAGTGCGGAATACTTAATCTATAAGCAAAATGAATACGGGGGCATACGTTAACCAAAAATCTTATTCCAAATCTCGGCCCAATTACCAGAATTGTCTGCAATAACTCCCCAGTCAAAGCTGGTGAGTTTTTCCAAGTCCTTGCCAGTCGCAATAAACGCAGTCTTTTCGCTAGGAACGACTACATTCTTGTTGGTCGGACCATAGTTGACCTTGTCAACAACACCAGTCTGGCCCTGCTCGGAAACATATTGTGCAACCATGCGATAAGCAGCATTTGGATGTGGGCAATTCTTCACAACGTTAATGAAGGATCGAACAGCAGGTGCACCATCGCTTGGGCGAACATACTCAATACTCATACCGTTCTGCTTTGCAGAGAGGGCTGGACCATTCCACCATACTGCTATGGCAACTTCCTCACGCTCGAATAGCTGCTGAATATCCGCATCTCCACCGTATGTAGTAACCACGTTGTCAACCATAGACTTTACGAATTCAAAACCTGGCTCTACGTTATTTTCGCTGCCCCCATTGTTTTTGGCAACCTGGCAGAGGAACAAAATAGCAGAGGTGTTCGCAATATCGGGCAGTGCGACCATGCCCTTATACTCAGGTTTGGCCAAATCTGCCCAGCAAGTAGGAGGTGTTTTAACCAGCTTTGGATTATATGCAATACCAACTTCACCAAGCAGAACAGCGGGGNNTGCGCGGATGGCCTTTACAGTCATCAGCTCGGTCATTAGGCCAACATCCATCTGAGGCGCTCCTTTTTGTGCTTCGATCTTTGCAAGAATTGCACCGGAACTACCTGGGAAGTCGCTCAGTATCTCGGTGTCCGGATACAGTTCATGGAAGGGAGCATAAACTTCAGTCTTTGCCATTTCATTCCATACGCCACCCCAGTCGCCAATTACGATCTTGTCTTCGAGCTTAGACTTGCTCGCTTCAGTTTGAGCGGGGGCAGCAGATTTGGCCGTTGCAGTAAGCGTAGCTGGGGGAGTGTTGGAAGTGTTTGACGTGCATGCTACCATTGAAACAGTAAGCATGAGAACAAGTAAAATGTTAAGCATCTTTTTCATGTGAATATCCTCCTCGTATTAATTAATTAATTAATGACTCAGTCATTGTTGACATAATTAAATTAAGTGGAATTCTTTCATGCTAAAAATGTTTACCAAAGATGACGGATCTGGGTTCTGTAGCGAAGCTCGTATTCATGATTCAGTTTATCACCTTCCTGCATGTTGGCGCTGGTCCAAACAGGTGGGCAGTATCCGCGCTTAACCATAATCTCTGCAGCCGTCATAGTGAGGCAATGAATCGCGAAGACATTTGCAAAGGTAGATGTGGGACCCATCTTAGGCTCCATACCCTCGATTTCGATGATTGCATCGCCGTAAGGCATATGGTTGTTGACAAAAACATCAACGATATCGCATAGGTTCTGACCGCTTGGATGGCGGGATTGATGACCAAAGGGGACGGTACGGCAGAAGCTTTCCGAGGTTACGCCGATGACCTTCATTCCCCGCTTTTTGCCTTCCAACGCACAATCTATAGTCATGCTGTTGATGCCGTATGCATTACAGACAATGATTACTTCATTAGGAGTCTTACCTAACTCATAAGCATTGAAAAGACCAACAGCATAACCCGGTAGACGTTCGTAGCAGTTGGAGCGTTTGCCGCCCATCATTAAATTGGTACCCGCATCCAGCATACCGTTCATAGGCACTAATTCACCCGCGCGCCAAGTTACTTCCTCCACAGGAATATTGGAATGGCCGCCCGGTCCTACCACATTGATTACTTTTCCATCCATGATGGCATCCGCCATTATGGTAGCAGCCGATGTAATAGCTTCCTTTTCGCCTTGAATTTGATCCATGATTTCAATAATTGCGTGTTTGTAAGTATTAATAATACTCATTTGAATCTCCTTCCTTTTATATAAATGCTTTGTATTCTTGTTCGACGGTTGTTCTTCCGCTAATCATTACTAAAGATACTGAGATGTCGTCATTAAATAATATAACGTCAGCATCACGCCCAATATTTAAACTTCCTTTTTTGTCAGCAATATTCATTACACGAGCCGGATTTTCTGTTAGCATCCGCACTGCTTCCACAATGGAGAGATCCGTACATTGCAGCATGCTACGAACCAGCTGGTTCGCTGTGGCAACACTGCCCGCAAAGCCAGAGCGATCAGGCATCTTAGCTACACCATCCTCTACTATGGTAGGAGTACCGTTACGCAGGCTGCCTAGTAAATATTCTCCTTCCGGCATGCCGGAAGCACGCATAGAATCAGTTACCAGACAGATTTGATCCCGCGGTTTGAACTTGCATACATATCTCAGCAAGCTCTCTGGCAGATGCTTGCCGTCCGCAATGATTTCTACGGACATGGAGTCGATAAGAAAACCTGCCTCTAATGCACCGGCATAGCGGAAACCACCTTTGCGTACGATGGTGGACATGCCAGAATACAGCTGTGTGATATGTGTGAATCCGTTTTCCGCCGCCTGAACCATTTGCTCGTAGGTAGCATCCGTATGACCAGCGGAGCAAACCACACCGTTATTCCTAAGCAGCCGTCCCATCTCCAATGCTCCCTCCAGCTCCGGTGCGATTGACCAGCGCTTAATGATGCCATCCCCCAGCTCTAGAATACGCATATAATTTTCTTTTTGAGGTTTTTTAAGATAACGCGGATCCTGTGCACCTCTTTGTAAATAGGAAAAATACGGCCCCTCCAAATGCAATCCCAGTAAATTAGGACCGTTTTGCATGGACTTTTTTGCCTGACGAAATTGATCGAACAGGCAAAAAAGCTCCTCTTTACTACTGGTGAGCGTTGTTGGAAGAATGCTCGTAGCACCATATTGCATATGCGTCTTAGCTGCGCGTATTATAGCATCCAAGNNCCATAGCGTCCCTTCGCATCAATTATTTGTCCTTCAAAACCCGAAAAAGCATCCTCGGGCAGAATATCAGCAATCACATCATCCTCAATAATCAATACTCCGCCCTTCACTATTCTGGTAGGCAGTAGAATGCGGCCATTTATTATTGCTGTACGCATTAATCTATTTCCTTTCCGAAAGGTCCTATATTTTAAGTAATCCTGCAGAATCGG
>DOWI01000192.1 GCA_003519645.1 Oscillospiraceae bacterium | reverse complement strand
GCCGCCCCGCAAGCTGGGCATTTGCCGACAATGAGGCGATCAGTCAAAACTTTATTGCATGATTGACAAAAGGCCTGCTTTACAGTCCTCTCATGAATATAGCCGCCTTCATACAATTTCCGGTGAAATTCTTGAACGTATTTGATATGTAGTCTATCGGAGGTCTTCGTATAAAGATCATAAGAAAACCCCAGTTTGTTGAAGACATCGACAAATTGAGCATGGTAAAAATCGCTGACTGCGCCTGGCGTTTTGCCTTCCTGTTTCGCACGAATAGCAACAGGTGTTCCATGGCAATCACTGCCCGAAACATAAAACACACGATTTCCGATGGCTCTGTGATAACGGGCAATAATATCGCCCGGCAGGAGCGCTGCAATGTGGCCAATATGGAGGGAGCCGTTGGCATATGGCCAAGCTCCGCCAATCAAAATGTTTTTCATCGCAAGATACCTCTCTTTTCTTTGTCATTAGGCACAAATGGATACAAAAATGCCCTCACCCCCAAACTCCGGCAATGCCGTTATTTAGGGACGAGAGCATTTGCAGCTTCGCACTACCACCCTAATTCGCTCATTTCTCACGAAACAAGCCTTATCAGGTTCGGATGGGCAATGGTCCATCGAAACCCTATCGCTGTTACGGGCGAACCCGTCGCAGTCTACGCCGTTTGTGATAACGGTTCGGTGCGAGGCTCAGAGGCCATGTTCAGCGTTTTTCGCTTTACCCATTCTCAGCTTAAGTGGGTTCTCTGTAAAAGCAATATCCGCTTACTCTTCCTCGTCAGCGCCTTTATATTTATTCTTTAGTATTGTTTATGAGATAGAAATTATGCTTAGTTTAACATAAAGAATGGCTCATATCAAGTCGTGGGAATAGATTTTCAATTGGACCTTTATCAATAGCGCAGAGAGGTATATAATCAGGACTCGGGTGATTTATTTTGAAAAGGTTCCTTTTTGCGTTATTGATAGGCACTATTATTATGCTTACGTTTACGGCTTGTCGCATTAAAGAAACTGCATCCGCCGGCGAAACAACTGAAAACCTGGGCTTCATCGGTGGTAATATTGCCGCAGGAGGCCTCATGGGCGGTGACAGAAACGGGTGGGTATATTATAGAAGCGAGGCTGATAGCTGGAAGCTTTACAAGGCAAGACTTGACGGCACCAAGAAAACTTGGCTTAGTGACGATTGTCCATGTTACATAAATGTGCTTGAAGGATGGGTCTATTACTCTAATTATCGGGATAATTTTTCCCTCTATCGCATTCGAGCAGATGGCACGGAGCGTCACAAGCTTATCGACGGATACTGCTGCAATCTGTATGTCACAGATAGCGGCATGTATTTTGATATGCGGGACAAAAACAACTCTGCGCAGATATACCATATGGAGCTGGACGGTAGTGCGCCTGAGCTCTTGGTTGCTGATATGCAAGTTGCGGCTTACTATGATGGCGTTCTTTACTGCAGATCTACGAATAAACTGTGCGCTTATAATATGCAAACAGGGACCTTATCTAATATTCGCGAGAAATACACGCATAATGTTTGTGCCGACGAAACAGGCATTTACTACTGGGCAGTCGATAAAAACACATTTTGTCATATCGGTTTTTCCGGCCAGGAGCAGGTACTCTTAACTGGAGGGGATTTTTTCAATTATACCGAGGGCAAGCTGTATTATTTCGGATATGGCGGTAACAATCATGATTACTATTGTATCTATTGCCTTGACGTGAAGAGCAAGACGACATCCGCCGTTCTTTCTCTTTCCGATCAGTGCTTCGATATCAGCGGCAATCTCCTTGGTATAACAATCGCACAAGTGCGGGATAGTGCAGCCGAGCTGGATGAATCGTATTTTGATAATGATGAGGGTGTATTCAATGGATTTTCCGAACAGGCAGGATATACATATGTCATTGAGGATAGCGCATTTTGTCGTGGAGGTTTGCGCGAAAGTATTCTGAGCACAGGAAAACTTGGCTGCTGGATCCTGTATGATAATAATGGCGGTATTGTATGGGATTAGATAATAGAAACGGGAAGATACAAGGGGACATGAGGGGACGGTTCCTCCGTCCCCGCGTCTTCCTTCTTTCAGACTTTCTTGTTATAATATGAGCCAAGTATTGCCTTGACGGCAACAGTAAACAGCGTTGCTGCGAGTAGCGTGAAGAATATCGTCTGGCTGAAATAATGAGAGATCAGCATTGCCAAAGCAAAAGACAGGATCAAGACGTTGATGCCTGTGCGACCAACCAGGGCATTTACATGCTTTTGGCGTTCGTCATGTTCTTCAATGTATAGCTTTTTAAGCTTATCTTCGCTTTTTAATGCGCCGCGATACTTGATCATGAAGAATATCGCGACGGCTCCAATACCTACCCCAAAGCCGAGACCGAACGAGGTCGCAGAATCATCCAGACCAGCAATTGCTGAGGCAGCGGTTAGGATTAAGACTATCGCGCAATAGATTCCTGCAATAATAATGCGGTTGCGTACTTTCCGTCTGTAGTTTTCCATGGTTTATTGCTCCTCCCCATCCGAAAAATCGAATATTTCCTCGATTGTACTGTCAAAGTACTCTGCAATCTTGTGCGCCAAAACAAGCGAGGCCGTATACTTTTCCACTTCAATGGACGTGATTGTCTGTCGAGTAACCCCTACGGCGTTCGCCAGTTCTTCCTGCGTAATTTTCTTCTGCTTGCGCAGGTCCGCGATTTTTGATTTCAAATATTCGTCACCTCCAAATGCAAAGCACACCTTGCAAAATAAGTATAGTTCGCTTTGCATAAAATGTCAAGCTCACTTATTACAGTGACACGAGGGGACGGTTCTTCTGTGTCATTCCGGCACCGGAATGACACAGAAGAACCGT
>DOWI01000074.1 GCA_003519645.1 Oscillospiraceae bacterium | reverse complement strand
ATCTTTTTCATCGTTGATATGACCATCCGCCATGCTGTGTGTCAGGTCGATCTGCTGTTCAGTGGGGAGACGATAGAACAAATCGCAGACGGTGTTGACGGTTGATAGTTTTGCTTCCTCTGTGAACAGGGATTGCAGATAATTATCGATGCTGGTTTCGGCGATTAGTTTCACCTGAACACCGTCAGGCGTATCCGCTTCGTTCAGAACAAGATCGGCATAGGGATTCCAAAATCCCGCCGATAGTAGATAGTCACTGACCTCCAGTTGATTGTGCGGCAAATCAAATATTGCCGTGTGACCGCCGCAGTCGATCAATACTTTCAGCATGGTTAAAATCTCCCTTCCAATAGAAAAAGCCTGCTGATTTTTGATTTCAGCAGGCTATGTAAAGGATTTATAAAGGAGCCAGTCACGAGAAGTTCAACCACACGCAAAGCGAAAACTCTCGTTTTTCATCCATAAAACGAGAGTTCGATTTTTCGGTCTATAAACGGCGAAAAACCCGCTTGTTATGCGGGTTTTTACTGCCTTCATCTTTTTTGTCAGATGATCATGGTCCGAGTGACAGGAGTTGANNACCCCATTCAAGCGCGCTACCAATCTGCGCTACACCCGGATATATAAATGCTGCACTTATTGTACTGCGAAGGGAATTATAGCTCAACCTTCGGATAAAATCAAGGCAAATTAAGCGTATTTTTTTGGACATTAAAAAGCAAACATATTCTTATAGATTATATAAATGGCAACTGCCTGAAATACAACCATTACAGGTACACCGATCATAAAGCTGGGCTTTCGGGTTTTATGCCTTATAATTATCATGGTTACAAACATGGCGGCCGAACCTCCGAGTGCCGAAAGCATAAATAGTGTCGCTTCAGACACCCGCCTTGCACGGGCAGCCGCGAGAAGCTTATCTGCAATTGTGGTGATTACAGATATAACGCTGACTGCCGCGATGTAAAGCAATACAATTTGAAAAGGAGAAAGCTCCGAAATGATTTGCATGCTTACTACAACCCTTCCGCAAGCATGAAGAAATTGCTTCATGTAGCTTGAGCATTAATACGAGTCAAAGAGCCTTAGGTGGCTTCCCGATTGCGATTTTAATTAGGATGTAATTTATTATAACATGTCCGCATAGAAATAGGAAAGGGATATGCATTATTTGCAGTATTTAAATGGTGTTCAGCCGGGAATGGCTTGCATGTGGAAAATTGAGTAATTTCCTCTGAATCTGTTGACCAATGCAGTTTTACGTTTTATTATATATAAGTGTCTGCTATTATAAAAACAAAAAACAAATGTCCGATATATAAGATGATGCATGTGCGTGATTTATAAGGAGTCCCTATGAAACGAGTATCAATGATTGTTGCCTACCTACTGATTCTTACTTTTGCGGTGACGGCTTGTTATCCGTCGCTTTGGTTTGTTTCAAATTCAGGCTCTGATAAATCAGACACTTCCCAAACCACCCAAAGCTCCGAAACAGCAGCTTCTGACAGCAGCTCTGTGTTTCCGGAAAGCACGGTAACAGAAGAAAGCAGTGAAACCGATTCCGGCACAGACACCCAGCTTAGCACGACACAGACTACATCGGGCACCTCATCTGCTACCACAACGACCACAAAGCCGGACACCGGCAAAGAGATGCGGGCTGTTTGGGTTTCGTACATCGAACTGAACAGCATGTTAAATGGTAAAACAGTGGCACAGGCAAAGGCGGCAATTGACGGGGTGATGGTGAACTGTAAGGCTTACGGACTGAATGCTGTGATTTTCCATGTCCGCGCAAACAGCGATGCATACTATAAGTCCAAGGTCTTTAGCCCGGCAGCCAGTGTCAAAAATCTGCTGAACGCCGGCTTTGATCCGCTTGCCTATGCCGTTGAGGCAGCCCACAGCCGTGGGCTGGAGCTGCATGCATGGGTGAATCCGTATCGAATTGGAACAAACAAAAGCTTTGCCAAATGTAATGACTACTTTGAATCGGATGGCAGATATTACTATAATCCGGCATCAGACGATGCACAAAAGCTAATTATATCCGGCGTCGATGAAATTGTCAGGAATTATAAGACTGACGGCGTTCAGTTTGACGATTATTTTTATCCTTCAAATTTAAAGAATCTGCCGAATGATGATTATAATAAATATAAATCAGATGGCGGGAAGATGAGCGTCGGTGACTGGCGGCGCACCAATGTCAGCAAGCTGATTGCCACCGTTTACAAAAAGGTTCACAGCATTCGTTCCGGCTGTGTTTTTGGCGTCAGTCCGCGTGGGGTGCAGGATCAGAATTATGATGTTGTTTATGCTGATGTAGCCTTGTGGATGAAGGAGAAAGGGTATATTGATTATATCTGCCCGCAGGTCTATTTCGGGTTTCTTCATGAAACACAGGCGTTTGATAAAAATGTTGACAGCTGGATTGCAATGCCCCGCCATAGTTCAGTGAGACTGTATATCGGGCTTGCACTGCATAAAATCGGTATATTAAGCGATCAATACGCAGGTACAAACGCCGGCAAAGCTGAATGGGCACAGCACAACGATATTATGAAGCGATCCTTGCTGTCTGTTCGCTCAAAACCGGAGTGCGGCGGGGTTATGTTCTTTAGCTATCGGTATTTCACGCCCGCCTCTCTTACCCAGTCAAGCTGGTCAAGGGATGTGGCAATCCGTGAAGTGGAAAATCTGCTCACAGTTATGAAGCCATAAGATAGAGGATGTACAAACCGAAAGGAATCATCATTCAAATGAAAAGAAAAAAACTCAAACATCCTAAGCTTGTTGCCGGGATCATTTCGACAGTATCCGTCATTTTTCTGTCGGCAGCAGTGCTGCTAACAATCAACGATGGCATATTGACCACCATGGCTTCGCTGATATCTGGAGTGTCGGATGATGTATCACAAAGCCCGGTTACATCCAATCCTGAATCCGATGTATCTGACATCCCGGATGTATCCGATTTGCCGGATGAATCCGAAGTTACCGAGCCTGAACAGCCGGTGGAACAGGATATCGTTTTTGCGCGCCCCGATCAGATGAAAGGAGTTTGGCTGAAAGCCGGCACCGATTATTTTATCAACGGCTCTGAGAGCGGGGAAGAGGTAAAGGCACAGATTGATGCTGCAATTGCCAAAATTGCCGAGTGGAGCTTTAATTCAATCATTATTCCGGTGCATTTAAACGGCAGACCGCTTTACATATCCGACAGCATGGAAAATCGGGTTTCAATCAAAAATACCGACGGAACAGAGTTTGATGCACCTGCCTATCTACTAAAATGCGCAAGAGAGCGCGGCATGTTCACCTACGGCGTGATTGATTTAAGGGTAAATGCTAAGGATGGCAACGATCCCAGCACAGCCGACGGAGCAGCCATGCTACGAAAAATGGCTGCCGAAGCCGCTGCGCGCTATTCGTTTGACGGCTGGATGCTGGAAAACCCGGGCTATGCCGCAGGGAACGGGGGCAGCTTCTCCGAGTACATGAAAACCATGCCCGGAATCGGTTTCGACCGCTTTCTGCGGGAAAGCATAACGGTTGCTGCTACAGATATTATCCAGACAATCAAGAATGTAAACATAAACCTTTATGTAGGTTTGCTTGCGGAGGGTGTCTGGGCACACGCCACCTCGGAACCGAAAGGTTCAAAAACAAGTGCGGTATATGAATCTTTGACCGACGGATATGCCGATACACGGGAGTGGGTTGTGCAGGGGTTATTTGATTTTGTCATGGTCAAAAACCTTTATTCCACCACTAACACAGCCGCTCCTTTTGGGCAAGTGCTTGAATGGTGGTCAGGACTCTGCAAGGAAAACAACACGCCGTTGTATATCTCGCATGATTCCTCAAAGGTTTGCGGAACAGAAGCCGGTTGGGGATCTCCCGACCAGCTTTCCCAGCAGATAATTGCCTGCAAGAACATCCCTGAGTGGCAGGGGAGTGTATTCACTTCCTTCACTGCCTTAAAACAAGATTCTCTTGGCAGTACGGGTGCTTTAATCAAAGCATTCGGTGGTGAGCTGAATGAACAGTATATCAGTCGCAGGCTTGTTTTTAACACCCCCGCCAAAACAACATTCACAACCTATGAATCAAAAATAAACATTCGAGGCAGCGCCGACCCGAATTTCCCTCTTACAATGAACGGCAAAAAGGTTTCACTGTCGGAACACGGCTTTTTCTCGCTAGATTTTAATCTGTCGCTGGGACTTAACACCTATACATTTTCACACAAAGGGTTAACCGTTACATATAGAATTACGCATAAAGTCGTAGTCTTAAAAAGTATCCAGCCGGCATCAAACATGTCTTTAGATGGGGGCACCACAATCGGTATCAGTGCAGAAGCATATAAGGGCTCAAATGTCTATGCAAAGCTTGGCAATGTGACAATTAAGATGAAGCCGGTGTCTAGGCAGACAGATGAAAGCGAAGGTAAAAAAGAATCTGATTATGTGGACTATGCCGGGGAATATACCCTGCCTGCCGGCATTATCAATAAAACACAGACCATGGGTTCAGTTGCAGTTTTCGGCAGTTATAAAGGAATGAACGAAAGCAAAACAGGCGGATCAATTACAGTCAAACCGCTTCCTATACCAAATCCGGATGATGACAAGCCGATTATTACGGGAGACGACAGCCCGATTGACCCGGGGATTGGAGATAAAGTTCTTAAAAGCGGGGAAATCATTGCGGTAACAAAAAATTATGCTGAAACCTTTAATGGAAATACAACCGATGACTGGTCGCGTCCCAATAATGCCTATCTTCCCAAAGGCACTACCGATGTAGTTGTAAAAAAGGTTGTTGGCTCAAATTCCTATTATCTATTGGGCTGTGGGAGACGGATATATCAGAGCAATGTTACCACTTTTATCAAAAGCGGAAAAATCACAGCCAATAAAATGTCGGATGCTTCGGTGAGCGTAAACACAAAAGCAACAAATGTTACGTTGGATTCGACATGGCATGTACCGTATAATTTAAAGCTGTTGCCCCAAAAATATCGTAATGAGACCACACAGTCTTACGATATTACCTCGCTTACTGCAACATATGTGGATATTATCTTTTCCTACACCACCGACATCAAGGGTACTCCCAATGTATCATCAAGTCCTTTATTTACCTCTGCCGAGTGGATAAAGGGAAGCGATAACACCTATACGCTCCGGCTGCATCTGAGAAACAAGGGTGCTTTCTATGGTTATTCGGTAGGCTGGGATAAGAGTAGGATCACATTTTCCTTTAAGAATCCGACGGCGATTGCTTCCGGCAACAAGCCTCTGACAGGAAAACGTATCGTGATTGACCCCGGTCACGGCGGGGCATCTATTGGTGCGGTTAGCGGAACGGTTCATGAAAAAACACTGACACTAAAATATGCATTGTTACTGAGAGATAAATTGGTATCGAAAGGCGCTACTGTAGTGATGACCCGCACAGGAGACACTCTGCCAGACAATGCGCTGAGTCCTCCCAGCATGTATGCCAGAACCAATTTTGCGCGCAATAATTATACCGATCTGTTTATCAGCATTCATATGAACAGTGCCACAAGTAGCAGCGCAAGAGGCTATACCATACATTATTTTAATGAGTATTCCTTTATACTGGCCGACCAAATCGACGAATATGCCAAAGTTGCATACAATAAATCAGGCGGAGCAAGCAATCGCAGCCAAACTGTTCATTGGGATCCATTCAATGTAACCAGACTGCATGATAGCCCGGCGGTTTTGCTTGAGTGCGGGTTTATGTCAAATAATAAGGATATGGAAATGCTGATATCCAGTACATATCAGGACAACCTTACGACTGAATTGGCCAACGCCTTTGTTGCCTATTTTAATTCGATATCCACCATCGCGGGCAAAACTGCGGTGACCGAAAGCCCAACATCGACTACAACTACCACAGCCACGGTTTCGACCACCACCATTGTTCCTGCAGGATTCCTTGCTTTGTCAAGATACAGAAAAAAGAGAAGAAGCCGGTAATGATACATTGATGCTATATCCATACGAAAAAACGTTCTACAAGGGGCGTTTTTTTGTATGGATGACGATTGATAAATCATACCAAAGTTGTATACTTGATATATACCTGCACCATCAGGTATTACATGCAATGAAATACTGAACGTTGTACATTTAAGGAGAATGAAACATGAAGGCTAGAAGAATATCTGCATTGCTGGCTGCCGCCTTTCTATCATTGGCAATACTGGCGGGGTGCTCGCCAGATAAAAGCGAATCATCTGCAACTTCCGATTCAACATCAAAACCCGCCGAAAAGACAAAAATCAATGTCGCGGTGATTAAAGGTCCGTCGGGTATCGGCATGGTGAATTTAATGGAAGCCAACGCCAATGGTACCACGTCAAATAAATATGATTTTACGGTTGTTTCCTCACCCGATGAGATTGTATCTAAAATCAGCAGTGGCGCAGTCGACCTTGCCACACCTCCCACCAATATGGCTTCTGCTTTATATAAGAAAACCGGTGGCAATGTACAGATGCTTGCGGCAAGCACAAAAGGCGTACTTTATATCCTGGAAAATGGGAATACTGTCAAAAAGGTTTCCGACCTTAAAGGCAAGACAATCTACGCAACCGGTCAGGGCGCCAATCCCGAGTTTGTGCTGAATTATATACTGACTAAAAACGGTCTTGATCCAAAAAAAGATGTGAACATCGAGTTTAGAACAGAAAATGACGAGCTGTCAGCGTTGCTGGCAAATGGTACTGCCAAAATTGCCCTTGTACCCGAACCGATTGTAACGGCAGTCAAAGCCAAAAAACCCGAGCTTCAAGTAGCACTTAATATGACCAACGAATGGGATGCCGTATCAGGTGGTGAAAGTCAGCTTTTGATGGGCTGTGTGATCGGACGCAAGGAGTTTGTCAGTCAGAATCCGGATGCAATAGAAGCATTTCTTGCCGAATATAAAACCTCGATTGAAAAGGCAACCTCAAACATTGATGCTTCAGCATCACTTTGCGAAACGTATGAAATCATACCAAAGGCAGCGGTAGCCAAGGCTGCCATTCCGCGCAGCGGCTTGACCTATATCGACGGAAATGATATGATGAAGCAAATTAAGGGCTATTTTGAAGTGCTGTTTGCTGCTGAGCCAAAGTCGGTCGGGGGAGCGTTGCCGGATGACGCATTTTACTACAACGCCAAATAATAAAATTCGCGGGTTGCTTGCCGGATTTGGGGCAGCTGTATTCTGGCTGGCGGTATGGCAACTGATTAGTATGCTTGTGGCGCAGGAGCTTCTTGTTCCTGCGCCTTTGATGGTTTTAAAAGCGCTGGGCAGACTTGTGGTAACCACAACATTCTGGCGATCAACCTATCTGTCTTTACTGCGTATTGTTGTGGGGTTTGTCACCGGTATCTTTTGCGGAAGTGGGGCGGCTATCCTTACAACACGATTCAAAGCTGCCGATTTCTTGATATCCCCCGTACTGCGTATTATCCGTGCGACGCCGGTGGCATCCTTCATTATTTTGGCGCTGGTTTGGATTAGAACCGGATGGCTGCCTGCGTTTATATCTTTTCTTATGGTGGTACCTGTTGTATGGAGCAATGTCGAAAACGGAATCAGGCAGATTGACGATAAGCTGCTGGAAATGGCACAGGTACTCCGGCTGGGACGGCTGAAAACACTGCTGCATATCCGAATCCCATCGGTAATGCCGTATTTTACAGCCGCATGCACCACCGGCATGGGTTTGGCGTGGAAGTCAGGGATTGCGGCAGAGGTGATTTGCCGCCCCGATTTTTCAATCGGAAAGCAGCTTCAAAACGCCAAAATATATTTGGAAACGCCGGATGTATTTGCATGGACGATTACGATTGTTTTGCTCAGCATGCTGCTTGAAAAGCTGCTGGTTTTGGCGACTGGGCGTTTCGGA
>DOWI01000137.1 GCA_003519645.1 Oscillospiraceae bacterium | reverse complement strand
CATTAAAACACAGCTGATTATAGCACATTGCTTGAAGAAAAAACAAACGAGCTTTCAAGGTTAAATAAAAAGCTGGATAACTTTATCGAGATGCGCTCCGAAGGGGAAATCAGTAAAGAAATGTTCAAGACAAAGGCTACTGAGCTTGAACCTAAAATCTTAAAACTTCAAAGTGAAATCGCAGAGCTTGAAACAAAGCAAATTGAAGTCCCTGAAATCGTGGACTATCAGGAAAAGTTGACGGTTTTACAATATGCTTTGGAGCAGTACACCAACGCCGACGAAAATGATGTGCCTGAAAGTGTGATTGAGGCGTTTGTTGAGAAAATTGTAGCATCAAAAGACGGTTTTGATTGGTATTTGCGTTTTGACGGTAATCCCACTAACCCTTTGCACTGCACTACAAAGGGAAAACGGAAGTCAACCACCAGCATTTCCGTCGCAGGGGAACTTTCCCCTGCCATACATAAGCCCAGCACAAGCAGCAATCAATAGCAGATAACAACTTTATTTAAACAAACAACTAAGCGAGGTGGTCAACCACCTCGCTTAGTTGTTTGTAGCTATGCCGATGAGAGATTCGCTTTAGCTCCAAGCGTTATTTTCGCTCATGCCACGGGGCACCTTCTATTCTGTCCGGACTTGCTAGAACAAGACCGGACAGAAAGGCGGCTAGAAAGACCTTCAGTGCACCTTGAGATACCTGCCGGTAATATGCCCTTCTATGGCTAGAGCATACCACTAGTTTTCTGGCGGTTCTGATACCCTATATGATTGAATAAGTATTATTCTTCAATTAATCTTGCAATGATTGTGTTTGACAAAAGAAATCCGAATTTATTAAACCTGATTCCGTCTGTATCGGCAGTAAGGAGCTGATTTGGCAAGCCGGCGGCACGTTCATAAACAGCCGTTGGGATAGGATGCCCAAACCGCTTGCGGTACCCTTCATTGGTCAGCCCTTCGGTCAAGCGCAGGCGAAGCATCATATATTCATGCTCGCTAGCATCCCAAATGTTAAATGATTGATCGCATTCAGTCATTCCTCGCTCGGATATAGGTTGGTTCCCTTTTATAAACGATTCGGTATCGTGCGGAAAGAAAAAACGCTTTCCACCGATATAGGAATGCGCAGAAGGTCCTATGCCGAGGTATGGATCGGCATTCCAGTATTTCAGGTTATGGCGGCTTTCATAACCCGGAATCGCAAAATTCGAGATTTCATACTGCTTGTAACCCAACGCCTCCAGCGTTTGGCAGGCAGCCAGATATAATTCGGCGACGTCGTCATCATCAGGCAGGGATAACTTGTCCCGCTGATGATAAAACGGGGTTCCCTCCTCGATTTTCAGCATATATGCTGAAACATGCTTCACACCCAGCCGGAATGACTCTGATGCCGCTGTTATAATGGAATTGATGGACTGGTTTTTCAGACCTAGCATTAAATCAACCGAAATATTATCAATACCGGCAGAATGCGCTGCCGCAACAGCAGAATGAACATCCTGTGGGTTATGTCTCCGCCCCAGAAATCCGAGCTGCTCTGCATCTGCCGACTGCATACCGAGAGAAACACGGTTACCACCGGATGCTGAAAAGGCTGAAAAAACCTCGTCGAGCGAGTCTCCGGGATTTGCCTCCATGGTGATTTCAGCGTGTTTAAGTCCGAAACATCTTGTAGCTGTCTCTATAATGCGGGAAAGCCTGCTGCCACCCAACAATGATGGAGTTCCTCCCCCGAAATACAGCGTATCAGCGGCTGTGTCTTGAAGTATGGAACTCCACTCCTCAAGAGAACCAATCACAGCGTTTGTATAGGACTCCATTTCCTGCTGTGACTGCCCTGTAAGAGAGTAGAAGTCACAATATGGGCATTTCGAGATGCAAAAGGGGACATGAATATATAGACCGATTATTCCCGGCATGGGTTCACCCCCTTAAGGTCGTGTTGTACCACCGGGCGAGCTCCAACCCGAAGGTTGAATGGGTGGCTTCTTTTCACGCTGGTGGTATGCAAGGTAATCCCGGAGAAGCATTTGCAGAATCGCAACCACCGGAACGCCGAGGAAAATGCCCCAGAAACCGAAAAGACCGCCGCCCAGCGTGATCCCCAGCAAAACATAAATGGGGCGAACACCCAGCGTGTGACCAACGATACGCGGCTGCAGGAGGTTGGCGTCAACCTGCTGCATCGCGATAACATAGATTGCAATAAAGACAGCACCGTAAAGGTTACCCGAAAGCAAAGTAATACCAATTGCGAGACATCCGCCAATAATGGCACCGAAATACGGAATCATATTAAGAAGTCCTATGACAAATCCCAGTATCGGCGCGCTGGGAGCGCGGAAAATCCCCAGTCCAATGGTCATTATTACGCCTACAATCAATGCATCCAGTGCCTGACTGTAGAAGTAACTGTAGAGAATCTCACATGACCGATGGGTGTATTGAGACAAAACGCTGATCTGACGTTCAGGAATAAACAGTCCGAGAATGGTCCTACCGGTACGAATCAATGATTCCCTGCTCAATAGCATATAAATAGAGATGATGAATGCCATGAATATATTAAGTAATGAGGTTGTAAAATCCATCAATCCTTTGAAATAACTCATAACCGCTTCGGTTGTAAATTTCGGTTCGATATAGGAAGTGTAGAAATTCTCAACCGCAGCTGGCAAATTAAATCCATGGAGCAGCCCGCCGTCTTCTGTTTGAGAGCTGATAAAGTCCATAAAGTCATTAAAATATTTGGGCAGGGATGAGACGAAATCAATTGCGCTGTGAACCAATGCCGGGACCGCGAATGTCAGCAGTAAAGCAACCAGTAATATAAGTAACAGGTACACCAGAAGCACAGAGAATGTGCGTGAATGCCGCGCAAGGCGTTTCGGGAGGATGCGCATAAAATGTTTTTCAATCCAGCTTGCGGGCAAATAAAGCAGAAATGCAAGTGCCAGCCCAATTACAAATGGACTGAGAATCCCAATAATCCTGCCAATAAAATTAAAGATAATATTTATATTGTCAAATGTTTTGTAAACGGCAATCAGGGCTACACCCAGCAGAAAAAGCGAGACGACACGGGTGAATTCTTTCAGGTACTCTTTCATATATAGCATCATTCCTTTCTGCCATTGAAAAAATGTTAAGTTAATTAGAGTTTCCGCCATATTGGCAGAAAAGGACAAATCTCGGTTGAGAACACCTTATCACGTAGTATAACAATTTTTCACAACCGGCACAAGGGGAAATATGATGATGAAGATGGGAATTCAATCATTTTATCCTTAAAATAAAGGTGGCGCATGATGAGCAGATACTCATAATGCGTCACCTTTAAAGAAGTTAGGTTGGAAAATGGGTAATGTTTACGATTTGTCATGTGATTTTGCAACCAGTGCGCATAGAAACCCGAAGAATATAGATGTTGCGATACCTCCTGCAGCTGCAGTGACACCGCCGGTAATGGAACCGAGCAAACCGTTTGCTTTCACCGCCTCCTCAACGCCTTTTCCGAGTGCATATCCAAAGCCAAGCAGAGGAACGGTGGCGCCTGCACCGGCAAAATCCACAAGCGGCCCGTAAATACCGACTGCATACAACGCTACACCCAGGGTCACAAACAGGACAAGAATGCGGGCAGGTGTCATTGATGTTAAATCAATCAGGAGTTGACCTGCTATGCATATTAGGCCGCCTACAATAAATGCTTTGAGAACCATCATCCAATCCACAGTCGTTCAATCCTTCCTATGAATATCACATTTTATGTGATATTTTCTGCTAATAAGTGCTTTATTATGCAGAGCAGATTGAAAAGTCGGAGTATATATCAAAATAATCATAAATTATTTCAAAGAACCAACGGTTTTATGCAGAATTTGTTGCTTGCAAAAAATAATTGGTTTTGCGTTGCTTATATTTCCTGATTATTAAATTAGCAAAAAATCTATATCCGATATAAGTTAGAATAAACATGGTGTAATAAGGTATATGATTTGCTCCCTGTAGGAATATGAATCTATATCGTTCCAATTAATATTTAAGAAAAAATTGCTGTCGCAAAAGCGACAGCAATTTTTCCAGAAAGTCTTGAAAAAGAGGCAAGCAATATCTTTTTTCAAAGTATTACTATGACTAAAGTTTAACATAATGTATAAATATGTCCATATACTTTCTTCAACATTTCTTATATATTATTCAATTATTATGAAATTATAAAAAATATTTATTTATTTTTAACATTAATGGGCATAGATAATGAAAGTAAGTTATACATGATAGCAAAACAAACCGGAATCCTTTAATTCCGGTTTGTTTTTGACTAATGAAGGTTACCTATGAAGGCTGTTGGTTAACTTTGCCTCTTATTCATGAGTGACTTCAGTTAAGTAATTCGCAGTTTATTTTTTGCCATAGAGATCTCCAAGACGAAGAAGATGGTCATACCGTTCAGCAGCGCTCTTTTCGGCCTGGGCAAAAAGCTGTTCCGCACGTTCCGGGAAGGAGCGTGTAAGCGAGTTATAGCGTACCTCGCCCATTATGAAGTCACGATAGGAAGCTGTTGGTTCTTTGCTGTCAAGCAAGAAGGACTCTTCCTTGCTGGGGTCAAAACGGTACAAATGCCAGTAGCCGGCCTCAACCGCTTTTTTCTCTTCGAGCTGTGAAATACCCATGCCGCCCTTGATACCGTGGTTGATACAGGGGGCGTATGCAATAATTAGGGAGGGTCCGGGATATGCTTCAGCTTCTCGAATTGCCTTGAGGGTCTGATTCATGTCTGCGCCCATGGCAATCTGTGCAACATATACATA
>DOWI01000272.1 GCA_003519645.1 Oscillospiraceae bacterium | reverse complement strand
ACATGCACCTTGATGATTTCAGAATCATCAACCACCACCACACTGTCCCCCATTGATTCAAGATAAGCCCGGAGACGAAGGGGATCACGTGTGTTGCCCTTTTCACGGCCCACAATAAATTCGGTGCAATAGGTGAACTTGATATCGACTTCAAATGCGCCGGCAGCATTGACACCGGCTGTGCTTGAATGCTCCTGTGTTGTATCACTGCTTTCAACAATCGCGCCGCCTTCAAAAACATCCTGCATGGCACGGAAAATAATGCAAAGTCCTTTTCCTCCCGCATCAACAACACCGGCCTTTTTGAGAACCGGCAGCAAATCCGGCGTACGCTCCAGCGATGCTTCCGCTTCAGCGCAGATGGCTTTCCAAACCGGAGAAACAGAAGGATCGGAAGCCGCCGTCTCACTTCCCTTTGCTGCTGCTTCGCGCGCTACAGTTAGGATTGTTCCCTCAGTGGGCTTCATAACCGCCTTATATGCTGATTCAACACCAAGGCTCAGCGCTTCAGCCAGATCGGCACCGTTTGCTTCTTCTTTTCCTTTAAGACCTTTTGAAAATCCTCGGAACAATAGCGAAAGAATGACACCGGAATTGCACCGTGCGCCGCGAAGCAGCGCGGAAGAAGCTACATCTGCCGCCTGGCTGACAGACGGTTGCTCGAGACGGGCAAGCTCCCGGCTGGCCGCCGCCATCGTCATCGACATGTTTGTCCCGGTGTCCCCATCAGGAACAGGAAATATATTCAACTCGTCCACAGCCTGTTTTTCTTTCGCTAGACAGTTGGACGCAGATATAATCGCATCGCGCAGAATTTTACCCTGTAACAAAATAAGCACTCCCTTGAAGGCAATTGGCAACTACCATACGGCGATACGGTGCAGTTTATTCAGACTTCATACCATCCACAAAAACATTGACCTTGCGGACTTCCAGACCTGTGGCCTGTTCCACCGTATAACGAACTTTATTGACAATACTCTTTGCAATGGCAGAAATATTCATACCATATATTACGCTGATATGCAAATCAATGACAAGCTTATCACCTTCACTGCGCACGCGGACACCTTCGTCTGCGTAGGAACGGCGTGAAATCAAGGAGCGAAGGCCTTGCTTTGCACCGCTTTTGACCATTCCTGCCACGCCGTAACAAGAGGAGGCAGCGTTACCAACAAGGTAAGCAAAATATTCCTGGGAGATTTCTATCGTGCCCAGATGGTTTTCCATTTGAATCATATGCGATCCTCCTAAATCAGGTGATTGCGGAATTGAACGAGTTTTCTATTATACTATTTTAAAACCCAGTTTTCAAGTCCGTAATATACATCATATTCAGTTGCCGTAACGCCGGATAGAGCGCGGTTGAAAGCAGCCATCCCGTTCCTCCAGCAAAGAGGGATAAACGGAACATCAGCCGAAAACACATCAACAAACTCCTGAAGCGTAAGATCACCGGCCATATACTCGGAATATGCCTCTGCAGATTCTCCTCGGGTTTTTATGCCATAGGAAGCACTGCCGCCCGAGGTCAGGAACGGCTCCAGGCTCAGANNTAGGAAGCTTGATTTCACCGATGTAAAGATCAAACTTTCTTGATTTCAATCTTTTGACAAGATCCGAATGAGAAAGCTTTGCAACATTGATCTTGATTCCTGACTTTGCCAGCTGTTTCTTGAAAAGCTCGGCAGACGCGATCCGAAAGCTGTTTTCTTTCCCTACCAACAGTTCCAGCGTCAGCACATTATCGACCGTACTCTTATCATTATAACCCGCCAACTCTAATTGTGCAACTGCTGCTTCAATATTTTCCTTGCTTTTAAAGCCATTTATTTTAGATACGATTGCCCATGAAGGGTTAAAGGGGGAAACGGCTGCTCTTGCCCTCCCTGCAAAGGCACTTGCACATAGGTTGTCCCGGTTGATGGAAAGGCTTAAGGCCAGCCTGACTTCCTTTTTCGACAAATCGGAACGACTTGAATTTACACCGACAAATACAAGAGAATTTANNGCTTGAAGTCTGGGGAATGCGCCCACCGGCAAGGTCAGTGAAGTAATAGCTGATATTACCGCTTTCCAGTGCGTAACGCATTGCATCCCCGTCCGGGATATCAAGTAGGTGGATTGCCTGGATCTTGGGCTTGATGCCGTTGCGAGAATTTGGCTTGAGAACAGGTGAGTCGTTGTCTTTGAAGTAATAACGCCCGCTGCCTATGGGCTTTGAGGCTGTTCCCTCTTTAATTACCGGAAACGAGAGGCAGGCAGCTGCGTTTGGGTCGGGCGAATTCAGCACAAACACGATCTTTTTATCAGTTTCGGCTTTGGCAGACTTAATGTTGGAAAGCAGCACCTTGTAATTCTGTGATTTTCTTGCCATAGAAAAGGAGGATACAACATCCGAAGCGGTTACAGACGAACCATCCGAAAACTTGACGCCGGAGCGCAACACTGCAGTCAATGTCAGTGGGNNAGGTGCGATCCACCGATGAGGCAAGAGAATTCTTAGGCATCATTCTATCATCAAGCTTTGTCAAGCCATCATAAAGCAGCGAGCAGATTTCAAGATTCACCGCTGTCTCGGCTTCAAAAGGATTAAGAGAATCTTGACTGCTGTACGAAAGGGAAAATACACCCGGGGTCTTTTGATTGGCACTGGTGCTGCTTGATTCTGTGGGCTGGGAGGAAGTCTCATCTGTATTATTTTCAAAAAAATTGCAGCCTGTTGTTCCAAGCAAAACGATGAGGGCTGCAAAAATCACAGTAATTCTGGTCATAAGCATCCTCCTCTAATGCTGATAAATAGCCATTTGCGTAATGCGGATTTTGATTAATACTACTACAACACGGATGTAGATGTTGACTCAACCAGCTCTGCCTCTGACCAATATCTTGGAATATATTACTGATCCCAAGACCGAAAACAAGTATACAGGAACAGGGNNAACGATTGGTTTAAAACCTTCGGCTAAAAACCGAATGTAGTGCAGAGTGTAGTTCAGTTGACACAGATTCGTTCAATGGCAGTGGTTTTTCCGGTAGAATCACACAGCGTCAATAGTACCGCCTCCATCCGGCTTGGACCATCTGCAATGCTGAACCTGACAGGAATTTTGCCCTTCATTTTTGCAACTGCAAGTTCAGGCTTGATGCCAAGTACCGACTGATAAGGTCCGGTCATTCCGATATCGGTGATAAAGCCGGTACCCTTTGGAAGAATTTGCTCATCCGCAGTCTGTACATGGGTATGGGTGCCGACCAGTGCCGAGATTCGCCCGTCGGCATGGTATGCAAGTGCCTTTTTCTCGGCGGTAGCCTCGGCATGAAAATCCACAATACAGAATTTTGGGTTGCCCGCTTTTTCAATCAGAGCATCCAGCGTATCAAAAGGACATGCAAGGGGATTCATATAAACAACCCCCAGCAGATTTATCACAGCAACCTGATAACGCCCACGGTCTACAATACAAAGACCGCGACCGGGTGCTGATGACGGGTAATTGCCGGGGCGCACAATGGCGGGGGAGGAATCCAGCAGCTCATAAAATTCATGTCGTCTATAGGTATGATTTCCTCCGGTAATGACGTCTGCACCGCTGTCAAATATATGTCCGGCAGCAGATAAAGTCATCCCGTTGCCGTCAGCGGCGTTTTCGCCGTTAACAATGCAGACATCCACCGAGTATTGTCTTTTAACTGCCGGAAGCACGTTGCGAAGCAGCCTGCACCCGGTACTTCCTACCACGTCACCCACACAGAGAATATTCATTTAAAATTCATGTCCTTTCTAAGTTTTATGCCCCAAATAGACATAAAACAAATGTAAAAAGCACTTTAAAAATATAATTTTATTATGGATGTTACGGAGTTCTTTTATTGTAGCCTTAGCTCAATAAACCACTGACAATGCCGGTAAAAGAGAATTGCTTTAGCTTCAAGGCTTCTTTTCGCTCATGCCGGCGCACAATCTTTCTCACGTGAGAAAGGTTGCAAAGACCGTCGCTCCAACAAACGACCAAAGGCTGTCACCTTTGGAATCCGCAAAATACCTCCCTCAGCCGCCTGCGTCGACAGCTCCCCCTGAGGGAAACATCCCTCTACGAGTGATACGCAGGCAGAAGCCTGACGGAAGGAGTTTTCTTT
>DOWI01000447.1:1955-3809 GCA_003519645.1 Oscillospiraceae bacterium | reverse complement strand
AATAACCTCACCCGTTACCGAAATCAAAGGTTTCGAACGGGTGCCCGAGAGCATTGATATTCGCGAGCTCATATTAATAATCATGCATGGCTCATCCATTCATCAGGAGCTCCATAACATACATTTCGAGCTTTTCATAATTGCGCTCCGCTACACATTGATCACGGAATTCCCGATTGAACTTTTCAACCTTCTTTTCAAGCATTTCAACAATTTTCATACTGTTTTCTATATGGCGGTAGCTGTCCTCAACCTTCTGTGTGCGCATAATTTTAACATCAAGTCCGACCATCTCGCCATTTGCACCATAATTGTTGTCCATAAGTACTTTTATCTGGTTAAACGCCTGTCGGAGGTTATCTACACCAAAAGCTTTATCCTGATCGTATTTCATGCCATTCTGGTCATTGAGATGCACGCTCCACAGCTTTCCAAACGCAAGAGCAAACGCCATTTCATTCGCAGGGTCCAGCCCCGCGAGTATCGCATGGGCACTCTCAAGTACTGCACCCACACGTTTAGGTTCCTTGCTTGCACCGGATACTGCCATAACATGCCCAAGTGTACCGCAATAACTACGGTCAATGGGTTCGTTGGGTTTGGGCTCGATCAGTACACGTATTTCCGAATCATAATCCAGCATTGTATTAACTGACATGATCAACTTTTTGATCATGTCCACCGGCTGCTTGCTCTCTGCACATAACGTTNNGAGCCACAGCACTATATTGCGGCTTCCAAGGGCTCTAGCAATGTCTATAGAGCGTAAAGAACGCCACATGGCAAACTCATAATCTTCTTTGCTGTTACTGGTGAATCCTCCGTCAGTGGTGTGCGGATCCATCCACAATCGCGGTGCCACAAACTCCGCAACAAGATCATGTTTATCTAGCAATGCTTTGACATCTTTCGCATAATTTATGATTTGTTTTTCTGTCATGTTGTTGATATCAGGTACAGCATCATCATCATGGAACTGNNCGCTCAGCCCGATTTCAGCAAATTTCTTTACCTTTTCTTCAAATGGAATAGACGGCCGTACTTCAGGTCCGAACGAGTCGGCTCCCTCATGCACGTTCCAGGGGCCTGCGGTGAATTTAAATCTACTCATATTATTTCTCCTCTCGTTATAGGTCTTGCCTGAAAATATATAATAATGATTGCACTGCACAAAGTCGCGAAATGACTTTTTACACCAAAATCAATAATAAATTATTTGCGAGTTTATTCCGAGCCGATGCAATCAGTTATTCAATGGTGATCCAGCGTTTTTCTCGGCTGCTTTGAATAATTGCTTCGGTCAGCTTCATAATGTAATGCCCGTCCTCAAATGTAGCGAAATCAGCTTTATCCCTACCAAGTTTTCTGCCATCACGGATAAAGNNAGTCAGATTATTTTTAAATGCGTCATTCCAGCCCTCCGGATGCCCTGCTGCCAGAAAGCTGTACTTCCTTGCTTCAGGTGTCAAGAGGTTGGAATTTCGTATTATTTCCTCATTATTGCTGTTTCGATTACCCTTCCACATACGGTCAGACTGTTCTTGCTGCCATTGGAAACTCGCCAGAGATCCATCCACCTCGATGTTGATAAAGTTTTTACGTCCGGCACTGATCTCGCTGCAATTGAATACACCGGATGCTCCGTTTGCAAACTTCAGCAGTACAGCAGCGTAATCCTCGGTAGTAATTACTTTTTCCTCATACTCCACATTGGTATTCACCGTAAAAGTTTCAACCTGTGTAGTAGGTTTTTTCCGTTTAGGCAGCGCGATCACCGTATCTGCACACACCTGGGTAATACGAGACCCCAGCATAGTCTGTGCGAGATCCAACCAGTGTGAACCGATATCCCCC
>DOWI01000447.1:0-1905 GCA_003519645.1 Oscillospiraceae bacterium | reverse complement strand
ATTATAGTCCGTTTCAAACAGAAGCCAATCTTGCAGGTAATTGCCATGAACGAGATACGGTTTGCCTATTTCATCGGAAGCGATCCGGTTCTTAGCGTCTTGAATAAGTGGATTCATACGGTAACAGAAATTTATCCCTGCAACAGTATCTGGATGTTGTTTGAGAAGTTCAACCATATGGGCCGATTCTTCGGAATTCCGTGCAAGCGGCTTTTCTGAAAATACATGTTTGCCGCTATTTATAATCTTTTCGTTTATCTCCTTATGCATATGTGTAGGGGTGCAGTTATGAATGACCTTTATTTCCGGATCGTTTATTAAATCGTCAATGTTCGCATAACACTTTTCAATGCCGTAACCATCAGCTTTCTTTTTTGCAAGTTCATAATTAATGTCAGCAACTGCATAGGTCTCTGCAAAACCAATTCGGCAGAGCGTCTCAATGTGACTAACACCTATAAATCCCATACCAATAATGCCAGTTTTTATTTTTTCCATGGTGGATCTCCTTTCAACGACATTATGAGCTTTTCGTGCTATATCGTATTGACGATTACAACATCCGTTCTGCCTAAAAACTCCAATATAGCATCGCAATTTTCGACGATTCCCTGAACATGGTGCTCCATTGGATATTCGGTCTGTTCCATATACATACAGTTATTCACGCCCTTGTTGTTTTTACGCAATTGTGTTGTGCTGCATCCGTATTTTTTTTTCACAGCACTCTCCAAATAACGATAATCCGAGTATCCGCATTCCATACAGATATCGAGCTTACTCATGTCCGTTGTGGTCAGTAGCTCCACAGCGCGCATCAGACGCAGCGTGTTCACATACTCTCTGAACGTAATTCCTATATTGTCCTTTATAAAATGGGATAAATACGACATATCAAGGTTTTCCTGTTTTGCCAGATCCGTAAGTGTAAGTTTTTTCATATAGTTGTTGGTGACATAGTCAATAATATTAGACAAACGGGCATATACCTGACTCTCATGTGTCGCCTCATCCTGGTTCATGATTTTATAAGGCAATTCCTGCATGATCTCATAAAACATCATGTTCAAAGTACCGTTCAAAGCAAGCTGGTAACCAATAGGTTTGCCATCAATAAGCTCAATCATATCCAGAAAATATTTTTTTAGCTTACTGTATAGCGCAGGTATTTCAGTTTTTGTAAAATGACGTTTGGTAAAGCGTAGCATTGATATTTGCGGAAAATATTCTTTAAATGTATTCACGTTTACCTGCAGTATCAATAACTTATTTTGCTGGCCGTTACATGTTAATGCATGCATGTCATTTGTATTGAGAATAAAGAAATCGCCTGCTTTGAGATGATAGCTCTCATGAATCATATTCACCTCTACAGAACCGTTCATAGGCAATATAAGTTCAAAGTCATTATGAAAATGTGTATGCCGATTGAATATTGTGACCATAAACATCTTAAAATTCATTCTTCCGAAATGATCAATAAACTCGTAGCCCATAACTTAACTCCATCCGGATATTTTAACTGCAATATTGATTCGAATATCTCCAAATATTAATTAAATTAAATTATTTAGCCGCCGACTTATGTCGACGGCCATTTACCACAAAGATATGTATGTATTACCAAGGTCTCTTGGTGGCAAGAACTTCTTTCCAATTGTTAATATCAGCCAGCTCATAGCCGGTATCAATGTAATGAGTTGCATCGCCAAGATCAACACTCTTGTCGCCCTTAATAAGTTTATAAAGTGTCTCAACTCCTATAGATCCCATCGCCGGATAATTCTGACCAATCAGCAGATCCACCATGCCCATCCCTACGAATTGCATCATAGGTTCGCAAGTATCAATGGAAACGATGTGTCCGCCGTTCTTCATAAACTTCTTCACTTCGGGCAGCGCATC
>DOWI01000148.1 GCA_003519645.1 Oscillospiraceae bacterium | reverse complement strand
TTATAGTCCATGTTGCACACGGTTGTGAGTTTTCATAGAGAATACAAAAAGAACCGAGAGGGATGGGAAAAACCGTGAAAAGCCGTTAAAACTTGAAAAATGGCTTTAGACCGGCGTTTTTAGGGCGTTAAAAAGTGTTTGTACGTGTGAAAAACAAGAAATTTTGTAAATAGTATGCAAACCAAATCAAGAGTATTTATTCCAATATGTCAATTTTATCAGCAGACCCGAAATTCTTTAAATTTGACTTTTAAAGCCTTTAAAAATGCCTTTAAAAAGCGTAAAAAAACCCCTTGAAAACGCCCGAAAATGGCGCTATTTAAGGGGTTCTTATTTGTTTTAAAAGTTTAGTTTCCTTTTAAATTCTGCTTTTGTAACGTTATAAAGTGATGTGAAATCTATCATGAGATTTTAATAGGAATATAGGAAGGAAATTGATAAACTGATGGGAAATGCTTCCCATTTAGATTCCATGCGAGTTTGTACGGCTATATATACAATATGGAATTAAATAAAGTGTTCTGAATAAAAGCGTATAAAAATTACTTTTTATGTATAAATAGTCATTTATAGTTGGATGTTTTTTTCAGGTACTTGATTCATTGTTTTTTCAGAAAAATTTTGAATTTTCAGCAATTGCATTGCGCCCCAAAAGCTAATTGATTTTTGAATATTTTCAGATGAAATGAAATTAATAACAAGGTATGTACGTCCGGGGGAGTTTTTGGGAATGGTGATATTAGTGTGCAAGTATTTTAAAGCATATTCTCCCCAAGGTAGAATATTTACGCTGTTAATCTGTGCAAGGGAAAGGGAGATATTCCGTTCTGGCCCTGCAACTGGATTTATTACAATTTTGCTATCCATAAGGACAATCTCACAGCTGGTATTCTCAGAAAGTTCAGGAATGCCATCGCTATACATCAATTTAATTTTATAATTGTAATTCTGCATTTCCCTTTCTGCGACTTTTCTATTTTTAAATAAGCCCATAAATATCCTCCTTAATGATTACTGCTAATCATTTGCAGTAAAAAAATTAATCGTTGTCGTGCTTGGAAACTACCGCATCTTTATGATCTGGATCAGCAAGTAAATCCCATAGTACTTTGGGAGAGAGTTTTTCGGAACTTTCTTCCATTTTTTTATTATAAATCATCTCGGAAATTTTGCCAAGTACAATTTGCTGTTCCCGTTTATCCAGCTTTTTAAAGTCCTCCAGCAAAGATTTCTCTGCATCAGATATGCACGATTGCTGTTTTTTCCCAAACAGGATTTCATCGGAAGAAATTGAGAAATAATCGCAAATTTTTATAATTTGATCAAGCGTAGGTTTAGACTTTCCATTTTTCCAATCTGTCAATGGGCTTTTGCTTAAGCCTATAATTTTCCCAAACCGTGTTCCTGAAATCTTATTTTCCTTAACAACTTTAGTAATCCGATCTACGAGATCCAAAGTTCTACCTCCTCGCAAATTATTTGCGAAATTATCGTATAATAGCTTGACATTGCGAAATTATCGCAATATAATAATTTTAGATTATTAATAACACAGCTAAATGATAGCACAGAAAACCGTTATAGTCTATCGAAATTAGTGATAATTTAACGCTTTTGCAATAGGAGGTGAAACGCAGTGAAAAAAGGCAGAGCGCGCCCCGTAACGCCGTTCGGCATGTGGATGAAAGACCAATCGCTACATAAGGAAATCGAGCTTCGAACCGTCGCTAAGAACCTGGGCATCCATCCGCAGAATCTTTCCGCAAAAATTCACGGGGAACGGCGTTTCAGTGATGAGGATATCGCCAAAATTGAACAAATTTTCGGTGAAAAGTATTCAGAGTCGCGCAGCGTGTGATCCTGAGAGCCGCCCAAACGGCAGAAAGGAGAAACTGAATGGACAGTTATGTGGAACTGACGGCAGGAACCGTCTATGACCAGTCCAACGGAGACCAGTATAAATGCCTTGGTAAAACAGAGTCCGGCACTCTGATGGAGCGTGTCAGCGATGGATGGATGCTTGTCGCGCACGGCACGAGGCAGGATGAACACGGCCTGATCTGCTGGAATTACAGTACCGGCGGTCACTGGCCCGACAAGGGTACCAGAGCGGAAAAGATTTGTAAACACAGAACATGATTTTCTGGAAATGCAGCCGAAACGGCCTGCGGGCCGTCCACAGGAACCGCCCCACCTGTGCCGATGATGGCAGGGCAGAAAGGAATTATTATGGGTAATCCGTATCAGCCGATTTGCAAAAGGAATGAACGTATGGCAAATGCCCCAAAAAAGGAAGCCGCCCCTGAAGCGGAAATTCAGGAACGGCCACAGCCGGCGAAGTATCTTACAAACAGTGAATTTGCTAGAAAGCGGGAATACCTGAGCATCTTACTTTTTACCGCTTCTCCCGATAAACAGAGAAAAATTCTTAAGGAAATGAACATCAGACGTCGGCATTGAGTAGCTGGACTTATCCCCTTCACTTTTCAGTCTTTGTATTGATTCACGCATTGAAATATCAAAATGCCACAACGCCCACGGGTTACACACACAAAGGAAATCCAACATCCGGCGTTTACTTTTTAGGCACGAAGCGAGAATATTCACAAATGAAGAATCAGTTGTAAGGTGTTTTTCCTGAAATTCTTTCGGGCTATCGAACGCAGATGAGAACCATCTATTACACCCAGCGCAGATTTCCTTGTATTTGTCATAAAAGCAAATTTTCTCTTTGTAAATTTTCTCCAGCCGTTTTGCTATTTCTTTTGAAGTGGCTTGCATGATATATCATCTCCTTTTTTTCCAATTATAGCACAAACACAGCCGAAACGGGGCGCGGCCCCGTCCTGCAGGGATAGCCGCCTGCAGCCGATGATGGCAGGCTAAACAATGATTATCAGCCGAAAGGCAGGTGAATAGATTGGAACTTCTTACAGTAAAAGAAGTTGCTCAACTCAAGGGATGTAGTGATCGATATATAAAGGCATTGGCGCTAAATGGTTCGTTAATGAGCCAAACGACGACCAATAATCGAAATCGCAAAATGTATCTTATTCCTTTAGATGCCCTTGAACCAAGGCTTCAATCCAAATACTATAAGCAGAAATATGGAGAGGTTCCCGAACCGCTACGCAAGGCAAAGAAGGAAATTCTTCCAAAACCTAAGCCGTTGGAAAAATTCACAGCGGAACAACGGAAAGAAATTGAACTGTGGGAAAACATCCTTTCAGACTGGCAGAATTTCCGAAATGAATTTACCGGTTCCAAAGCCGAGGCCGACGCCGAATTTGTCAGCCAATATCAGCAGAAGAATCCTGACGTCAACATTTCCAAGGATATTTTGTACCGGAAACGGAAGGCACTTCAACAAAACGATCTGGATGGCTTAGTCGATAAGCGCGGGCAATGGAAAAAGGGGACATCAAGTGTTCCGGATGAAATCAAGAATATATTCTTCTATGTATATTTGGACGAACGGGCGCTGCCAGTCAGCAAATGCGAAGAGGCCACACGGCTTATCGTGCAGGAAGAACGCCCGGAGCTGCTCCCGCAAATGCCTTCCTACGATACCTTTTACCGAATGACCAAAACGTTTTCAAAGCCGGTCGCCACGCTGGCCCGCGAAGGTGAAAGAGCCTATAACGACCGCTATGGAATTTTTGTTGACCGCTTTTACGATGATATGGCTTCCAATGACTACTGGATCGCAGACGGACACACCATTGATGTTATTACCCTTTCCGAGGATGGGCTGGAACAGCGGCACCGCATGACGCTTTCAGCGTTCATCGATGCCCGAAGCGGAATTTACGTCGGTTGGGTTGTCACGGAGAATCCAAGTTCCGACAGTACGCTGGCCGCACTGCGAAAAGCAATTATGCGATACGGACTTCCAAAATACATTTACGTTGATAATGGCCGAGAGTATTTGAATATTGACATCGGTGGCACCGGCCATCGAACGAAAAAGAAGAAAGTCAAGATTCAGCTTCCCACACCGATTCTCACGCGCCTTGGCATCCAGATGACCAACGCAATTCCTCGGAACGCACAGGCTAAAATAATCGAGCGCGAATTCCGAAATTTTACTTTTCTAAGCCGGCTGTTTGATACATATTGCGGTTCCAATGTGGTGGCAAAACCGGAAAAGCTGAAGCACAAGCTGAAAGCCGGGCAGATTCCGACAGACGGCGAACTGATTCAGGTCGTGAACGATATGATTGACGGTTACTTCAATCAGCAGCCTTACAACGGCAAAGTTGTAGCCGACAAGGGCAAAACCAAGCTACAGGTGTATCAAGAGCGTTTACCGAAAGCCATTCGCCGCGCAGCTACCGAAGACCTAAACCTGATGATGATGCGCAGCGCCCGGCTGCAGACGGTCGGGAAAAACGGCGTATACCTTACGATCTGCGGAGAACGTCTCTATTATTTCAATGATGAATTGATTATCAATTTTACCGGGAAAAAGGTTTTCCTCCGATACGACCCCGAAAATCTGGATGAAGTCCGAATTTACGATGAGGAAGAAAAATTCATCATGACGGCCCCGCTCCGCACCGACATGCAACTGTCCTATGGTGCTGACAAGGAGGGCGTCCGGAACGCGATGCACGAAAAGCGCCGCCTCAAGCGCAAAGTACAGGACGCGGCGGACGTTCGGCGCGAACTGGTGGTATCTCAGTATGGGCATATCAATCTGCTTGACGTATATGTCCGGGCGGCCAAACGCAGCGCCACAGGGCTGCTGCTCCCGTCCAACGCGGATGATCACATCGTTGAAATGGTCACCACGAACGAGCGGCGGGAAGAAAAAGTTGCTTCCGGCGGGGAAGAAATCCCCATTGTCGATATATCCCGAATGATTAGAAACAACGAAAAGAAAGGGGCAGATGTATGAAGCAGTACAATCCTGAACTTCAGAAAAAGCTGGAGGGTTACATCGCGGAGGTCGGCAGCCAGTCCAAAGCAGCAAATGATATCGGCTACAGCACCGGTACCCTCAGCACTTACCGCAAAGGCACTTATAACGGCGACGTGGAGAAATTTGAAAATCGGCTGCGTGAATTTTTCAATTTGAAAGCCGAGGCAAAAACGTTGTATGTTTCCCCGGACTACGTCCCCACGTCGATTTCCGAAGGCGTCTATGCAACCATCCGGATGTGTCACCTGAAGGGCGGCCTTGCCGATGAGTGCGGCGACGCCGGAATCGGAAAAACCAAAGCGGCCCTGAAATACGCCGCCGAGTATCCGGGCAGCGCGGTGTACATCACAGTAAACCCCTGTGTATCCAGCTTAAACGCCTTTTTAAAACTCCTTTGCAGACAATTAAAACTGCCGACCGGCAGAAAAGACGATATGTGGATGGAAATAGATGAAGCTCTGCGCGGGGGTCGCAAGGTGCTGATTATCGATGAGGCCCAGCATCTTCCTATAAAGACCGTCGAAGCTATCCGGGCCTTTACCGACAATAACCCGGAGTTAGGCGTTACTTTAATCGGCAATCCGGAAACCGTTACTAACGGGCGCAGCCGCCCGGCGTTCGCACAAATCCGCAACCGTACCAAGCTGGTCAATATCCGCAGAACACTGGAAGTTACTAAAGACGATATTAAAATGCTGTTTCCAGCGCTGGACAATGCGAAACAGAAAAAGGAAATTGAGTTCCTTCATACTGTCGCCCGCAGCGAGCAGGGAATCCGGGGCGCGGTCAATCTGTATAGTAACGCCAAGGACAATGAGAACACCACCTATCAGGGACTTATGGAAATGGCTAAAGCCATGAAAATTATAGCGTACTGAAGGAGGAACCGTTTATGACCGTAAAAGAATTGGAAGCGTATTTATCACTCTGCCGGCTTTGGAAAAAGGTTCCGTCAATTGAGGGCCTCCGGGCCTTCGTCGCCGCCGAACGCGCGGCAATCAAGCAGTGAGCTATTCGCCGCCTTGCAAAGATTGCACCTACCGGTACATAGGATGCCATTCCAGATGCCCGTCATGGAAAAACTGGAAGGCTGAAGAGATGCAAGGAAAGCGGAGATCGATAAAGTCAAGCAAGCAGATGAAGAATACCGGTCGGCGCAGCATGAAAAAAGCACTCGATTCCAGCGGAAAATGCACAGCAATCTGGCAAGGGGCCGCCCCTTATGGTAATCAGAATCCGTTAGGGGCGGCGGCCCCGTCCCTAATGCAGCCGAAGGCGGTCACAAGCCCGCATAAATGCAGAGTGGGGTTTCAGGCGACGCGGTTTTTGTCCTCCAACCACGCCGCCCAAAATCACATCCGGAGGAAACAGGGGGCGCTTAGTATGCTGTATTTGATTTCAGATACTACTGAATATGAATTGCCGCTGGCCGTGGCTGATTCTCTATGCTCCTTGGCTAAAATCTGCAATTGCTGGCCCAGCGTATTATGCCGGGCGCTCCATGAACACCGGAAAACCTACGCCTTTCATGGTATCCCCGCAAAAGTCTACAAAATTTCAGAAGAGGAGAATGAAGATGAGTTATCAGAATTTGGCCCGCAATCTCCGCCGGTCATCAGAACAATGCGATCTGAAGCCCGGCGATCAGGTAATTATGATTAATTGCCCGGAGGCCCGAAAGCATCAGGGCATCGTTTGGACTGTGGAAAGCATACCGTTTACTTTATGCCGCCGTCTGGTGGTAATGCTAAAAGGCTATCATGACTGTTTCGATGTGGAGAAGCTAGGGCGGGTGAGCTGATGATGAATAATCAACCGACTGCCGATGAAGTGATAAAGGCCATCGGAGCCATGGCGGAAATGAGCTGGGTATTTTATTCCACGTCGGTACAACGGGGTTTTACAGCAGTGCAAGCCCTTCAACTGACGCAAACATATCTGTCAAGTACGATCATGCGACCACAGGTTACGCCGCCTGATCAGGAATAAGGAGGCCGCTGTCATGACCAAAGAGGAATGGAAACGGGCCGAGGAAGCCCTCAAAAATTTTTTCTCCCCTGTCCGCCTAAAGGCCGATGGATACGATGTCACTTTAATTCTGGAGCGTGTGGGAATCTATAAGAACATGATCATGGTATACGTCGGCGGTCAGTTTCAAGGGAAGTGGCTGTCTGAAGACTGTGAAGAACGCCGGCGTTTTTGCGTAAGAAAAGCACACTCTCTTTTGAACGCGAAGGAAAAGGCGTCCTTCAAGAAACTGCCCAAAAGGACACAGAAGGAGCTTGCCAAAGAGCACCATAATTTTGAATATGAAAGTTATTCACCGCAGTGGTCATCCTTTGGCGCTCTGAAAAGGCACCTGATTTCCAACAACAAAAATATAGAGCTTATCAAAATCAGTNNGCCCGCGAAATGCAGAGTGAGGAAATTTATCGATTGGAAGCGATGACGTGAGACACGGAAAAAGGCCGACCCGGAAACAAAAAATCCTCATCTCCAATCTGAGACTAAATCCCGACAACTGGCTGGTTCTCGGTGAAGATAAGGAAATTCTTACGCTGGTACATAGGCATACCGACCGGGTTCGGAAGCTTCCCAAAATTTGAACAGGAGGATTGAATCATGAAAGCATCAAAAAAGCTGACGTCGAAAAGCGGGATCACAATTCCNNCCAGGCATGGCCGTTGACCTTGAAACAGACGCGGACGGGATACGAATTAAGCCACACGTTCCCACATGCCGCTTCTGCGGTGGCATTGAGGATGTGAAGCGCGTCTGTGGCATTGATATCTGCGGCAAATGCGCTGCGGCCCTATATCGGGAACTGGGTGAAAAATATGGACTGTGATCACACTGAGATTCAAAGTAAGGTTGACCGTCTCGTCCAGATCAAAAATGAGATGGAAAAACTGAAAGCGGAGCAGAACGAGCTGGAAGGTTTTTTTCTGAAGCTCTGCGACAATGACCTAAAGAACACGAAGCTGAAGACAGTGGCCTATTCCGGTACCAGCGCCAACCGGGTAACGGCGACGATGGCAAATAATCTGAAGCCGGTTTATCCCAGCTTTTTCCGCGAGATCTTTGGCAGCGCCTATTCGGATGCCGTAACAGAGGAAATCAAATATAAGCTCTCAGCTCCGGCATCCCGGATGCTCGTGAACCTATGGCAGAAAAGCTATACCAAAATGACCGTGGAAGAGGTGATCCAACAGCTTCCCTGCGACGCGGAATCCAAAACGGCGCTGGNNTATTGCCGGATTCAGCCGGGCCGACGCGGAGCAGTATGCTTATTTCATCGCTGAGGCCGCTACATGGGAGAATTTCCTTCAGCTGGCAAAGATCAATAAACGGTCGGAACGGGAAATGAAGGAAATGCTGGACACGATCAACAGTGCCATTGTGGTTGAAGAGACGCCGAAAATCCAAATTGAAAAATAATTCGGGAGGCGGTTGTGATGACATCGAAGCAAATTCAGCGGATATATAAGCTGGGCGCGGTGTTAAATATCGTAAAGAATGACGATCTTCACTCGCTGGTTTACGGCCTGACCGGGAAAACACATGTAAGCCAGCTTGACGATAGCGAATTTCAAGCGGTGGAACGCGAACTGGTAGAACGTGTTAAAATATCCCATCTTTCCCCGCCGCCCAAAAGGCGTAAAAAATGCGGAAGCACTCGCGTTACCGCCGGAATGACGGAGGGCCAGCAAAAAAAGGTCTGGCAACTGATGTACGCGCTTGCAGGGAGAGACCAAAAGCCAAGTTCCGCCACGGTAGGCGTCCGGCTGTGCGGAATTATCAAGCGCCAGTTTCGGATGGATGTCACGGCGCAGCAGCCATTCCGCTGGCTTAATTACCGGCAGGGTTCCCAGCTGATCGAGATTTTGAAAGGCTATAATTCCAGTGCTGAGCGTCGAACTGAAAGGGAGAACGCGCAATGAGCAGTCTGCTTGATACCGTCACAATGGACGATTTAAGTGGAGAACAGCTTGACATCGCGGAATTGATCGGTATTGAAAATTATCGGAAACTTGTGAGAAACTTTGGCGGGAACCAGATCCGAATTCTTCAGGAAGATACCTTGGTGAAAGAAAAGCGTGACAATGAAATCCGGAAGTTGTATAATGGTCGCAATGAACTGGAACTATCACAAAAATATAATCTGAGCGACCGAACCATCCGGGCAATTACAGCCAATCTCAAACGGATCGAAGGACAGACGAGCCTGTTTTGATAACAGAATCGGCAGAACTTCCGAGAAGGACTTCCGGGAAGAACGTGTTTTGTCAAAACAAAATCAATAGGGTATGATCATGGTAATACATGGTTGTGCCCTATTTTTTTATGCGCGGAGGATTGGAACATGAGTGCGGAAGTCTGGTGGATCGTTACAACGTTGGTTACCCTTGCCCTCGGAGTTATTGGCTATTTTTTGAAACGAACGGTTTCAAAAACCGACGAAAATGATAAGGATATTCAGGTTATTAAACAGACCTACGTGACTCAGGACGATTTTAAGGAATATAAAGACCAGTCGCGCGGGGATATAAAGCAGCTCACAGCAGATATCAACGAGCTGAAAGAAAAGTGTCTTTTCAAGGAAGATTTCTACCGTACTCAGGCGACCACCGACGCAAAACTCGACCGCATCTACGACATGATCTATCAAATGCAAAAAGGAGGAGCTAACCGTGGACAATCACGAAATGCTTCGCAAAATGCGGGCCGGTCGCTTTATCGAAAATAACGGGAAAGTGTTGCGTACCGTCAATATTCTTCGGCACAAATATGAAAAGCTGAAGGACGTCCGGTATGCCCTCGACACGGAAATGTCCGAGACGGAATATCTGGACTGCATTAATTATTTAACGGAAGCCGGCTACATTGCGCTTCGGGATATTGCCTCTAAGGAGCCGGCCAACATCGCGGATGATGATTATGCCCGTCTGGAAGCGAAAGTTACCGCAGTGGGCATTCGACTGCTGGGCGGCGCAATTAATGATGAAATGGTAAAGGCGT
>DOWI01000174.1:4577-6978 GCA_003519645.1 Oscillospiraceae bacterium | reverse complement strand
AAACTATACGGGCGCGAGGACGGCACAGCCTGTATCACGCCGGAGGGTTACGACCTGTACGGTGAGTTGGAAAAGGCCGTCAGCCGCCTGAACGCCGAATTTTCAGCCGAGCCGGATTTGCCTGTGCAGGATGTATTGGAGGACGAGGACGCCGAAACCGTGGAATACGAAGACGCCCCGCTCGGTACACGCAATTACACCTTTGTAATCAAAGACGATAAAATCTATTATTGCGAGAAAAACAAGCTGATCCCGCAGGATTACACGGGGATGAAGGCAACCAGAATCAAAGGGCTGTGCGAAATACGCACGGCCCTTTTGGATGTTATCGCCGTGCAGTCCCGTCCCTATGAGGATCAGGAGCTAAAGGACAAACAGGCGGTTTTGAACAGGGTTTACGACCGCTTTGTAAAAAAATGCGACGCCATTGGCTGTAAGGGCAACATTCTGGCGTTCTCGGATGACGATCAATTTCCGCTGCTGCGCTCGATTGAAAACGAAATACGGGAAAAGGACAGCGGCACCCGTTTTGAAAAGGCCGAAATTTTCTACAAAGCTACCATCCGTCCGCACCGGATACCAGACAAAGCCGACACCGCAGAGGAAGCCCTGTATATCAGTTTAAATACCCGCCTGAAAATCGACCTCCCGTTCATGTCGGCGCTGACCGGAAAGGAACCGACCGCGCTGATTGAAGAATTGGGCGAAAAAATTTATCTCAACCCACAGAAATACTACGGTAACATTCTGGAGGGGTGGGAAACCTCTCAGGAATATCTCTCCGGGCATGTGAAGGATAAGCTACTGTACGCCAAAGACAAAGCGGAGGACGAGCCGGACCTGTTCAGCCGTAACGTGGCGGCGCTGGAGGCCGTGCAGCCCGTTCCACTCACCCCCGCCGATATNNCGCCGTGGATACCGATTGAATTTTACCGTCAGTTTATGTATGAAACCTTCGGAACGCCGGGTTATTTAAAACAGACCGGAGAAAATGACAACGGACGGATCACCCTCGATTATCTTGAGTTTACCACGGCTTGGCGCATCGGCAACAAATACGCGGATAACAGTTCCATCAAGGTCACGCAGACCTTCGGCACAAACCGGATGAACGCCTATGAGATTTTTGAGGACTGCCTGAATCTGCAAAGCACGACCGTTCGAGATAAGGAAAAGTACACCGGCCCGGACGGAAAGGAAAAGGAACGGTATGANNGGAGGCTTTCGCGGCATGGCTCTGGAAGGACACCACCCGGAAGGAAACGCTGCTAAAAATCTACAACGACCGTTTTAATGGCATTGTACCCCGCGAGTATGACGGCAGCCACCTTGTTTTTCCCGGTATGAACCAAGAAAGAAAGTTTAGGCCCCATCAACTCAATTTTGCCGCCCGTGTGATCTATTCCGGCACGGGACTGGCGGCGCATGAGGTCGGGGCTGGTAAGACAGCCGCCATGATCGCAGCCGGGATGTTTTTGAGACACCTCGGCGCGATCAAAAAGCCTGTCTTTGTTGTCCCCAATCCGCTGGTCGGTCAATGGGAAGCGGAGTTTTACCGCTTTTTCCCCAACGCCCATCTGCTGGTATCCACTGTCGAGGATTTTACCAAAAGCAACCGCAACAAATATGTGTCCCGGATCGCCATGGGCGATTACGACGCTGTGATTTTAGCACACTCCCAATTTGAAAAAATACCAATCTCAAAGGAACGCCAAGAGGCTCAGTTNNGACCGCATCAAATCGGAAAAAGGCGAGAATTGGACGATCAAGCAGATGGTCATTTTCCAGAAAAACCTACAGAGCAGGCTGGAAAAGCTGTCCGCAGAGTTTAAGAAGGATGACCTTCTCACCTTTGAGCAGCTCGGCGTTGACATGATGTTCGTGGACGAATCCCACCTGTTCAAGAACTGCTTTATCTACACCAAACTCAGCCGGGTTGCCGGGGTGAACACCTCATCCTCCCAGCGCGCGTTCGATATGCTGAACANNCACATCATCTTCACAGAGAGCTTTTGACATGCTGAATAAATGCCAGTATTTGCAGGAAGTCAACAACGGGCGCGGCGTGGTATTCGCTTCAGGGACCTGTATTTCCAACAGCATGTGCGAAATGTATGTCAATATGCGGTATTTGGAGCCGCAGGAATTGAAACGTCTTGGCGTCGCGGACTTCGACTCATGGGCGGCCACCTTCGGTGTCATTACTTCCTCTTTGGAGANNTGGTGGCCGATATACAGACTGCTGAAATGCTTGACCTCCCGTGTCCCAAAATCCGGGGCGGTAAACCGGAAATCATATCCACAAAGCCGTCCGAACGCCAGAAGGAGATCATGGCGGAGTTTGTCACGCGGGCCGAGGCGATCCGAAAGAAGGAAGTCCAGCCCTATGAGGACAACATGC
>DOWI01000174.1:0-4519 GCA_003519645.1 Oscillospiraceae bacterium | reverse complement strand
TCTGCGATTGCGGTACTCCCAACGGAAAAAACATCATCGAAATGCGCGAGGTGGACGGAATATGGGAAGCTGACCCCGACCAGTTTGTGAATGTATATGAGGAAATCAAGCGTGTTTTGATGGAGCGCGGCGTACCGGAGGATGATATCGCTTTTATCCACGATGCTAAGACAGAAGCGCAGCGGCAGAACATTTTTGAGAAAACCCGGAACGGTGAAATACGGGTGCTGATCGGCAGCACCGGAAAGCTCGGCACAGGTGTAAACGTACAGGACCGGGTGATCGCCCTGCACCATGTTGATGTGCCGTGGAANNGAAATCATGATCTTCCACTATATCACGGAAGGCACCTTCGACGCTTATTTATGGCAGATTCAAGAGCAGAAACTACGCTATATCACCCAAATCCTGACGGGCAAGAGTATTTCCCGCTCCTGTGAGGACATTGACGAAACCGTACTGACCGCCGCGCAGTTTAAGGCGGTGGCTACCGACAATCCGCAGTTGCTGGTAAAGATGGAATTGGAAAACAGGGTGTCGGAACTGCGGTTATTGCAGCGGAACTATCAGAATGAACAGGCGGAGCTTTCCCGGAACATTGAACGGCTGTATCCGGCTTCGATCAAACAATACCAGCAGAATATACGGGAAATCAGCGCTGATCTGGAATTCCTGAAAGCGACGCACGGCAAGGACTTTGTGATGACCCTGCAAGGCAAGACTTACGACGAGCGCACCAAAGCGGGTGAAATGCTGCTACTTTTCAGCTGTATGCTTTCGGGGGAGGAATACAAGGATAAGGCCGGGGAAATCACGGTGGGTGAATTCCGTGGGCTGACCATATCGATCCACAGGGATTCATGGGGAACGCAAACAATCAACCTTGCGGGAAAACACCATTATACTGGCGATATGAGCACAACCGAAATCGGCGCTGTGACCCGTATTGAAAACATGGCGGAGCGTATCCCCCGGCAGTGTAGCGCCGAAGAACGGGAATTATCGGAGGTACAGAATCAGCTTGAGGAAGCGAAGCGGCAATACGGCCAGCCGTTTGTGTATGAAACGGAACTTTCCGAGAAAAGCGCCCGGTTGACAGAGGTCAACACGGATTTGGAGCTTGGCAAAGCCGATGACGAGGAGGTAATAATGGATGAAAACGGACAGGGACCAGACGGCGAAGAAAATCGCGCTGCTAAAGGAGTTTTTGCCTGCGTTGGAGCAGAGGTATAAGGAGCAGATTTTGGATAGCTTCTGCGCACATGAACTGCTTGCTGCCTATATCCGGTCGCAGATCGTTTGCGATGATCGTGCGGAAAAGATGGATGTTGGCTCTGCGGTCAAATATCTGCTTTATACTGCTGATGAACAGATTGAGAGTATCATTAAGGCGTATATCAGCGATTTGACCGATGATGAATACGAGCATGCGTTGGAGCAATAAGGCACTTTCGGTTGTATAAAAAAGGGATGACGGTTGTTACTGCCATCCCTCGTACATATTTGTTTTTGTTGTTCAAATTTTCTTAACCGGAATCCATATTTCGCTGTGATAGTTTTCATCCTGATTACCCTTCGGATAATCCGCTATATTGGTATACATCTCGATATTGTAATTAGCAGCAATTTCATAGTCCTTGCAATTCGGGAGCCATTCCGAAAAGATTTTTTGGTTCACAGCCTGCAATGCTGTTGGCATCGCACCTTTGCAGGCAAAGATAGCCCAAGTGTCTTTCGGAATAACTTTTGTTACTAAGCCATCCGGCAATTCCCTTGATGGGTCGTAATTATCGGCTATCAAATATTCAAACTCATCCGAACCCTCGTTCTCATCAATACATACTCCGTACATTCCGCAGATATATTTTCCGTTTCCCTTTTCATAATGTTCTGTCCAAAATGCAGGAATCTCCGCTTTTGCTGTATCGTATTTGAATACCCTTGATACGCCAATGACCGTAAATGAATCCTTTTCAACTATTTTGTAATCCATGATATAACCGCCCTCCAATGAAAATATGATTTTGAGAGGTGCAAAGGACTTTATCATTGCACCATCTTTACGAACAGCAGTAGGTGTGACACCGTGAAATCGAGTGAAAGCTTTCGTAAAGCTGTCTGGCGAATCATAACCATATTTCAAAGCAATGTCGATGATTTTTTTATCCGTCGCAACAAGCTCACTGCCGGCAAGGGTGAGCTTGCGTTGTCTGATATAGTCTCCGACCGTAAAGCCGCAGAGCATCGCAAATCCTTTTTGAAAATAAAACGAAGAAATAAATGCCTGTTTTGCGATGCTTTCTATCGATAGCTCTTCGTTTATATTGTCTTCAATATAGTTGATAGCTTCGCTTATCCCTTCCATCCAATCCACAGGTAACACCTCCTCTCTGTGTTTCCATCATATCAATTTTCATGAGGTCATGCCCGACATTTTATGCAATGTTCTGTCCAATATGGAAAATTATATGCATCTATTCACTTTCCAGCACAAAAGATTCAAAGGCTCTTATAGCTTTATCTCTCATACGAAAATCGTTTATACCACGGTTTATAAGACGAATAGGAAAAAACATATTTTCGGCGATTGATAGTTTATAATCTTTCATAAACGTTTCGTATGAATAATCCTTTATTTTTTCGCTTAGACACTGATAATAATAATCGAGCAGGGGAAGAACGTCTTTTTTATCCTTTGCGAATATATCGTCACCCTTATTATCTGACGCTATATGCAAAGCAATCAACATAGCTAAATCTTCTGTGCATAATCCCATTCTGACCGCTTGCAGGCCGGTAAATTTTATTTGTCTATCTGCCGATTTTGAAATTAATATATGCCCCGGATGTAAGTCGCCACACACAATGGTTATATTTTTACCGGCATTGAATCTTGAATTAATTAGATTTACATATTCTGTTTTTAGATATTGTAAAGCTTTGTTATAATAGTCCAGTTGCTTTTCAGTTATATTGTTTTTCCCACATATCCCGCCATTCTTGGGGATTTTTCCGGATTCCTCATCTTTTCTGTATTTTTTAAATGGTCTTTCCATTGCATTGCTGATCCATGCAAGCATATTTTCTTTCGTTTCGAAATGGCACATAAGTCCAATCTGCTTGAAAGCATCTTCATTCTCCCAAAAGGTACTGTGAAAATCGGCTGTTGCGCGTAAGATGCTTTTGTAATTCTCCCTGATGATCTCGCCGTTTTCATTAGCTTCGTCATAATCGTAACCCTTGATGTAGCCGTTAGTGATATCCTCAATTAAAATCAATTTCTTGTCGTAATCAAGATAATATATCTGCGGAAGTTCTGTGATATATCCATTTAATAAAGAATATCCGTTAAATTCATCGGGTCTCTTATGGTAAATCAATTCAAGCAGTTTTATTTCTTTTTGAGGTGAAGTGATGGTAATTTCTGTGCAAATCTTACCATCTGATCTTGATTCCTTTCCTCGATTGATTGTAAAAAATCCTATATCTCCATGTTTATTTATAATTGCTTCAGAAATGATATCATCACTTAATCCAATTGATTCCTTCGGTTTAATTTTATCCTCCATTTTTTTAACTACATATTGAGCGATATGCTCTGCTTGCTGCTCCAAAAGATTAGGTTTCGTTTCTTCGATTTTTTCATCGAAGGAATAAGCTGGCATAATAATTTCATCAATAGTGCAACCAAAAATTTGCGATAAAACCGGCAATAAGGACGTTTCCGGCAGAGTATGCCCATTTTCCCATTTGCTAATTGCTTGAGGTGAAATACAAAGCATTTCTGCTAACTTTTCTTGAGATAGCCCTACCTTTTTACGCAATAAACTAACTTTAATTCCAACTTTACTTGTATCGAGCATAATATTACTCCTTAATTGAAGTTTTCAACGTTGATAAGATAATTATAGTGTTGGTCAATGAAAAAAACCATACAAGGAATAGGAAGTCTGCTTAACTTTAAGTTAACCCCCTACTTTACTCAATTGCAAGTTAACTCTTGATATATTTTCTATACAGTTTATAAATAATTCGCAGTTCAAAGCTTTCCCACAAATTCTAATTTATCGTTATTTATCCATCACACATAGTTTCGAATATCTGCCCATCTATGTTGATTATTTCATCTATGGGGATCGCCGTGCCATCGGTCATAACGAAAACCCGTTCGTATTCGTCTATCTTTTTAGCCGTACTAATAGCAGTAACATAGGCACCGCCATTCTTCTTTGCGTCCGGTTGAAAGTAGGTGATTGCGATTTCAGGCTGCTCTTTAATCCGGTCTGCTATGATTTGCAGTCTGTTGCTCAAAGTATCCTTTATATCTTCACTCAACTCTATCCGCTCGCCCGTAAGTCTGGCGGTTTCTTTGACGGCGGCATCATAGCCGGTCAGTGCGGCGAAGGGAGAAAATTGCGCTGCCCGATCAGCGACTGCCATATGAGGGCGTGTCGTAGAGACATGGTGCGGCAGATTGATGATATCGTCATATGCCCTTGTCATGCCTTATGCCCTCCAA
>DOWI01000326.1 GCA_003519645.1 Oscillospiraceae bacterium | reverse complement strand
ATAGCTTTGGATATAGCTGATCATGAAAATCAGGATGCATAGCAAGACTGCGATTTTCGTAACGTCATAGGCAAAAAACTGAATGCTTCCGACCCAGCGATTGGAAGTGTCCATCCCCAAAACAGTTAGCACGCTTCCGATTAAGTCATTCAGCCACCTCATGCCGAGGATTTGGTTCTGCAAAAAGTCCCAGATCGTTTTTAGTATTGGCATCAAAGAGCCTCGCTTTCTTCCACCACTTTGCTCGGTGTGATCAGTTCTCTTAGCAGANNCCTTCCTGCCGGCTCTCCACAACGCCTGACTCAACCAAAACCTTCATATGGTAGGAAAGCCCTGACTGTCTCACCCCTAACTGTTCCACCAAATCACAGGCACATTTTTCACCATCGCACAATAATTCCAGTATTTGCAGCCGTGTTTCGTCGCAAAAGGCCTTGAAGACTTTTGCGTGTTCTTTATAAATTGTTGCCAAACTTGCTATCACCTCANNACCTCATATCAAAAATAATTGATACTTAACACGTTCTCAGTATATGCGTCATATCAAATTTTGTCAATATGATAATAGGAAAAAATGGCGGAAGGGACACAAGGGGACGGTTCTTCTGTGCTATTCCAGACCTTAACGCCCGGCAGCACAGAAGAACCGTCCCCTTGTGTCATTCAGAAGAGCCAGCCACTGTCCCTAGATATTACCTGTGTCTTACTGGCAGTACATGTTTAATAAATTTATCAGGATCAAAATAGAAGTATGACACACGCCCGGCAGAATGATCCGGGACATAATCTGTGCCACTGTAATCAAAACTGTCAATGGCAGTCTGCAGTTTATCACCAACTGATTCGCATTCCTGCTCATAATCAAAGCTACCATGTTCAAATACAATATACTCCGCTTCCGGAACACGCGCCACTAGCATCTGCTTGGGAAGCTCACCGTCATAATCGGCTGGCAAGCGCACCCCATATGCTTCCGCTGATTTTCCGTTTTCAAAGATCCGCCCCATAATCTGGCCACTAAACTTGCCAATCACGTCGTCTTCCCCGTCCAGTTTACCCTTGATGCTATCCAACAGACCACAGATGGTGTCACAATCCATGTCGAGGATTACATCCTGTTTCTCCCAAAAATCAAAGTATCCGTCGCTCTCATAATTCTTGATGTGCAGGAACTGGTGCGCAAGGATTGACACAAAATAGACTTTAATGTCCTTTGACGATTTCGCCATTCCAATCTCCCCCAAGCCTAATAAGTAACGGTCAAAGGTAATGAGTTTTGTACGGAGTACCACCGGTTTTGGCTTGGCCCGGTATGTACTTGGTGGAATGCCATAGGCGGCCTTAAACGACCGGCAAAACGCTTCATGGGAGGAGAACCCGTAATCCACGGCGATTTCAAGAATACTCCTTACTGTATCGCGCACGTCAATCAGTGCGAAGGCAAGACGCCGCTTGCGCAGGTAATCCCGAAAACAAATCCCCGACAATTCTTTAAACTTGCGCGTCATGTAGAATTCGGAGTAACCATTTTCTTTTGCGATCGCACGCAGCGTAAGGCTGTCGTCGTCACGATTCGCGATACAGCGGTCGATGCCGTCCGCGATTTTTTGCACTTGCTGATGCCATTCGTACATACTCATCACCTCCCGTCCTGATTACATTTTAGACAATTCGGGGGACGTCTGTTTGACTTTAGTTGCGCAAGACGCAGGTGCGCCAAGACCGCGGGAAAACGCAGGGACGGTTCATCCGTCTCGCCCTATTCGAATCTCTTGTTTTGGGACGAGACGGATGAACCGTCCAACCGTCCCTGCGTCTTCCTTGTCTCAAATCCTAACGTGAGGTTGGTCTTTTTTCAACTCTCTTGTTCCAGCCTAAAACTATTTCTATGGTAATCAATCAACTTGTCTCGTTTCATGTGGGACAGTTCTCTTGAAAGTGCGCTACGCTCAACATTGAGGTAATCAGCCATTGCATTTCTGTTCATGGGAACAGAAAATGTGCGGCTTTTCTGTTCGTGAGATACTCGCTGAAGGTATGTCAGAATCTTATCCCGCACAGTGGGTTTTAGAAGACAATCAATGCGCTCATGCAATACAAGCCCCTTTTCGGCAACAATAGCAATGTAATTCCGTAGCAATCTTTCGTGCTTTGGACAGCCCTTTGGACACCGTTCAATGATACGGTCATACGGGATACGCAAAACGGATACTTCATCCTGCGCCTGAACCGATACCGGGCTTTTATGATCGGGGTTGGCCGCCAGCATGACCCCTATTTCGCTGCCCTTTTCAAGCAAGGTGATGATAATCAATCTATCCGCAGCATCCCACTTGATAGACTGACCACGCCCAGAAAGCATAATGCCAAAATCGTATACGTTTCGTCCTTCCTCAACAATAAAATCTCCTTTTACGTAATCAACGCGCTGGGCATGGATACAGTCGATAAGGCCGGGCATTTCAGCAGGCGGAATGCCCGAAAACAATTTTGTATGCACCAAATCCTCAATATATCCAATCATACCATGTCTTCACCTTCGCCTAATAGTTCCTTCACCTAATAATTTGTTGCACACGCAACAAATTATTACACCCAATCATAATATAATGGAGGCTATAAGACAAGCTTTTTGCTTCGTCACCCAGTCGAAAAATAACCGCTGGAGGACAGAATCAAAAAATGAACGCTGCTTTTACCTATTCCCTTTATATCGTAGCTGCCGTTCTGCTTGGCATATCTTTTGTGAACGATAAAAAGAAAACCGCGCTATCGCTTAAAAGAGCATGGAAGATGTTCATAAACATGCTGCCTCAGTATGTAGCAATC
>DOWI01000389.1 GCA_003519645.1 Oscillospiraceae bacterium | reverse complement strand
GTCTCCCACAACAGACGACGCCTTAAGAATAACCGCGCCCTTCTTCACATTGATATTGCCGTTGACCTTACTGTTCAGCTCAAGACTCTCGGCAAACAGATTGCCGAGAATCTCACTCTGACGAATGGTGAGCTTTTCAGAGGCGCGAATGTTTCCTTTGACCACCGCACTGGTGATCTCCACGTTTTTTCCATTAACATTCCCTTCGATTCTGCCGGATATCTTTACATTGTTCTGGCACTCCACATCTCCGAAAACGTCACCGCAGATATCAAGATTTGACTTTGATTCAATGGTACCGATAATCTTTGTGTCCTTGGTAATACGCGCGGTTTCGATAAACGGCTGGGTATTGTTCTCATAAATCGGCTGGCGCTCAGCCGGCGCATCCTTCTGCTGTTCCATATCATTCTCCAGCTTTTCCGCAAGGTTGGAATCCTTGCTTGTCCCCTTTGTGCTTCGGCTAAAGCCAAACACTTCATGTAGCGCCTGATTAAAGTTTTGCTTTGTTCCCATACTATTACCCTCGTTTCATCATTTTTTAAAAATTATCGGCTTTACCTTATTGGTTAGGCAATCAAATATATATCCCTGTTTTTTCAGCTTCTTGATGATGCCGTCAAGTGCAGAAACCGTAGCATGCTTATTGCTGCTGTCGTGGAAAAGAACAATAGACCGGGCGTATTTTTTTGTACCGTTGATTACATTCCGCTCAATGCGAGCCGGGGTTATACCTGCGTTGGTGTCTACCGAGGATACATTCCAGTCATAATAGGTAAACCCTCTGCGGGTCATCTCATCTATAATTTCTAGGTAAATCGTTTGATTATAGCTGTTGACACTTCCCCCCGGAAATCGAAAGATATCAGGTTCGATTCCGGTCGCTTCATAGATTAGATGGTACATGGCATAAAAATCGTCCAAAAATACATCAACCGAACCATAGACCTTTTTGTAATCATGCAAAAAAGAATGAACCCCGATAGAATGACCTTCCTCAACAATTCGTCTCATAACAGACTTCGAAAATTCGTCTGTGTTACCCACCACAAAAAAGGTTGCCTTCACCTTGTTTTCCCTGAGGGTATCCAAAACCTCAAGGGTTCGCTTTGATGGGCCGTCGTCGAATGTGAGATAAACCATATTGTCAACAACCAGTGACTCATCGGGTTGTTTGCTGTACATGGTTGGATAAAGCAGTTGAAATCCGGTGAGATTATTTGCAGTGGTAGAGGGTGTTTCCATGACAAAGGATGGCGGCGGAATCTCAGCCACAGGGGCTTTTTCGGGAGGATTCACAGCTTGCTTCCCTTCTGCTTTCACAACAAGACGAATTGTGTGAAACAGCAAAGCAAAAATTAGCGTGACAATTAAAAGCACCACACCGTAAATGATATGNNAAAACGAACGCTTCCAAAATACATTGGTTTCACCCAGCTTATTTAAAGCATATATCCATTGACTGAAGCTAAGGATGGTTTAGCTTTCCACCATTTTAGCATGCAAAACAAAGATTTTCAATGATTTAGTAGAAATAGTAAGAAAACAGATGGGAATAGCACTATTTTAGCGAAATTTGATTTTTTAAAAGGAGAGGCCGCATTATGCAGCCTCTCCTAAAAACGCTTGTATTCACTTTGATGCAGATATTGAATTTTTGTGAGAAAACCGTTTTTACAGAGGAAGTCTTTTTCTTCTGAAAACAAGCACGCTTGCCAAGAATAATAAAGCAATAATCCCTGCAAAAAAAAGATCCAACCCCAAAGCATCTTTGTCGTGAACAAGCTCTACCGGATCTTGCAAACCGTATATCGAAAGCTTTTTTAATATTTCCAGTTTGTCGGAGGCGCCGCCCAGCATATTCATAAGCAAGAATAGAATGGGGAATCCCGCACCAAAGCCGAGGGAATACTTTGTATCGTTAAACAGACAAGAAAAAAAGAAGGTAATCATAATGATCGCCATATTAATCAGCATGGTAAGTACATTCAACTTAAAAAATGCGCCGATATCAAGAAGATCGGGAAACATTGCGATGCTGGTCACTACCCCGACGCCGAACAGTGCGGCAAACAACAATACAACCGATAAAAGCGCATAGACACCCTGTGTAACAATAATTTTTGTTCTTGAAGCGGGGGTGGATAATAAATACGCCATGGAACCGTTGTCAACCTTTTTTGCAACCAGCTTATTGCCGAGAATAATACAATATACCATCGGAAAACCGAACATCAGCAAGCCGTATAACCAGCTGGCAAGATAACCGGTGAGATCGGTGACGGCACCCGAAAACCCCATGGCATTCATCATTTCCTCCGGGAACAGCTCCAGCATAGAGGTGATGGCCTGCATATCGTCGGGATTGTACATGGAAATCATGATTGTCATATACATCGTCAGCACACCGAAGAAGATCAGCAGCAGAAGCCAGTTGTTTTTAATGGTTGTCTTAAATAAGGGAATACTCATGGTTGGGATCATCCTTTCTCGAACAAGCTTTATAAAAAAAAGGGGGGAAGAAAAGAGCTTTCTGCGGCTTTCAGCCGAGGGTGGTTGAGTTGCCACTGTAAAACTGCATGAAAATATCCTCAAGCGTCTGGGATTTGGCGCTAAAGCTTACAATCGTGGACTGTGCCGCTGTTTTAATGAAGCGGTCGATGTCGCTGCCGGATACATACACTTCAACAGAATCATCGGCTGTGCTTTGAACTTCAAACCCTGATACCTTGAGCATCTGAACCAGTCGGTGGGTGTCGGTGGTTTTTAAAACAAAGCCCTTGCGTTGGGATTCCTTCAACGATTGCACATCGGATTGCTTTACAATTCTGCCATCCTTTATGATTAGAACGTTATCGCAGGTTTTCTCAACCTCCTCAAACATATGACTGGACATGAGGATGGTTTTTCCCTTGGCTTTTTCCGAAAGCACAAGCTCCACAAAACGGTTTTGCATAAGCGGATCAAGCCCGCTTGTGGGTTCATCCAGAATCAGGACATCGGGGTTGTGCATAAATGCCGCCACAATACCGAGCTTTTGCTTCATGCCCTTTGAAAACTTCTTTATCTTTCCTTTGGGGCTGAATTCAAACATTTCAATCAACTGCTTTTGAAGGGCGAAATCCTTTGTACCCCGCATATCATGCATGAACCTCAGGAACTCATCCCCGTTCATACTGTCCGGAAAAGCAATTTCACCGGGTATGTATCCAAGTGATTTTTGTATATTGGGCGCATCATGCCAGCAGTCCATTCCATTGATTCTTGCTGTTCCAATGTCCGGATTCATGAAACCCAGCAGGGCGCGAATGGTTGTGGTTTTTCCCGCTCCGTTTGGGCCGAGATAACCCATTACCTGTCCTTGCTTTACGGTGAAGTTTAGGTCGAAAACCCCTTTGCCGCTGGGGTATTTCATGGTAAGCTCTTTTACTTCAATCACGGGTGTTCCTCCTTAATCAATCTGGATGCCGACATATTACTGATATGATTTTAATATACCATCTGCAGATGTATAAGTCTACAGGTGGTGCTAACTTAATTTGGAAATATCCGAATAATCGATGAAGTATTTCCAGCATTATAATGGTCTGAAAGAGAATAATACTTATATCAAATTAAGCATTTAAAGGATGATTGTATATGGAAAATCTTTATATAGAGACATTAGACGGAAATGCGCTTATCCCTCAGGATCTTGTAATAAAATATCATTTGGAAAAGGGGATGTTCTCTCCGTTTACGGCCAGCAAGCTTGTGGGGGAGAATAACGATTTTCCATTGAGAGCGGAGGAGTATAAAAACAGCAGAAAAGAATCAACCATGCTGAGTGAACATGAGGAGGAGACCGAAAACGTGATGCTGTCGACCTCTGAAATCATAGACTTTGCGCAGGGACTCGATTCCCATGTTGATGAGTAATGAAAACGGAACGCTGAAAACAGCGTTCCTAGAAGCAAAGCTTTGATTCGACAAGGCAAATGCAACCGCATCTTCCTTATTCGGTATTCTGCCGCTTGACCTGATCAAAATAAAAATTCATATCAGCCGCGGCAGTACTGCCGGTCAGCTTCAGGGACTCATCTTCTTGGGTGATTGACAGCGGGTTGTCGATCACCTTTTTTGAAGAGGTGGGTTCCTGCTTGGTGTTCTCATGCGTAATCCTTCTTTTCTTTGCCATTAAAGACCCTTCCTTTCACGCCAAAGGCACATATTCCCGCTACTGTCCTGCGGGATTGAATTTTTTTATATTGTATTGCAAACTTCCTGTTGGTTTTGCAGTTTTATTATTTCACATACCCGGCTGTTTATGAGACGGCAAATATTGTACGCAATCTTTGTTTTAGACGGGTCTGCGAACTTCCTTCATAATCGGTGCATATCATGATAATGGTATTCCGAATAAAATGTAACGAAGGGAAAGAACATATGAATAACGATTATAGGCAATATAACAACTTATATAACCAATACATGCATGAGAATCGTCACATGCAAGAGAATTACATGCAAGGGAATCGTCAGGGATCTCGGATGCGGATGGGTAAGTCAAATGATTATGGACCCAATCCGTTTGTCACAAATATCGAAAAAGCAACCTTGCAAAATAAATATTTTCGCACCGCATTGTGGACAGGAACCCATTTGCAGTTAACGCTGATGTGTATCAATCCCGGGGATGACATTGGTCTAGAGATGCATCCCGATGTCGACCAGTTCTTACGTATCGAGCAGGGCCAAGGCGTTGTTGTTATGGGAGACAGCAGGGATAATCTAAATTATAAGCAAAGGGTTTATAACGACTATGTCATCCTGGTACCTGCCGGAAAGTGGCATAATCTGATCAACACCGGCCGTGGCCCGATTAAACTTTATTCTATCTATGCGCCGCCGGAGCATCCCCACGGCACGGTTCACGTTACCAAGCAAGATGCTGAAGAACATCATTCATATTAATTTCAATTTAAAAAGGAGCAGTTGAAGTATGTGTTTATCCCTTCAACTGTTCCTTTCATCCTTATGAGAAAAACAATCAAGAGGTTAAGATTTCTTTTAACCGCTTATTCAGCATCTTTGTAAATTTTTGAGCGCCGGCTTGATTCAAGTGGCTGCAATCGTAAAAATCCCGATCGAAAAATTCAATGCAATCGAAGTAGTCCAGAATGAATAAATCAAATTCACTTTTTAAGGAGTTGATGATGCTGTAAAACTCATCCTTAAGTCTTTGAGAAAAATGCCCGGAATAATGACTGCTGGTCGGACAGACGACAATGACCGGTATGATATTTTTTGACTTTAACAAGGAAAGGTATTTGCGTAGAATACGGGTGTTATTACGCACGGTGTCGGGATAGTCCTTATTGCAGTCCCTCTCGGCCTGCGCTTTGCCCTGCCTTATTTCCTCATTATCCATAAACCGGCTCGTCATTTCATCAAACGCAGGCTGATATAATCCCCTGAAAAGATGATATAAATGAATGGGATAGTCCTTTACAAATATCTCCGACGCCAGTTGCTCAAAACTCTTGTATTTATTTATTTTTTCCTGATCTGATTGATCTCTGAAAGACCGAAAGACCGGGTAGTAAAAACACGCCCTGTTTTTATATCTGCTTTTTATAAGCTCATATTCAAAGCTGTAGTAGCACATACCGATTAGAGCATATTTGATACCGGAATTTATTCTCTGATCATGGACAAACATCTCCGCCCACAGATAATCATAATATAGATCCTGGCTTGAAACCGCAGCATTTAACACATCGCCGTTTAAATATGTAGGATCTATTCCGACTTCGGCATAAGAGAGCCCTGTAATAAAGCCGTCAATCGGGCTTTTACGACTCAGATAGGATGAATATATCATATGAATTTTGTTTTCATAGTAAGTTAAATATTCAGACAACTCAATAACCGAATGCTCCTCCGAAGCAAGGTCGTCATGATAAACCGATTGGGTTTTAATCAGATAGTCATATTGAAAAAACGGCAGTTCTTCTACCCCGAAAATCGGGATTCCATTAATATTTTTGCCGCATTGCTCGGGATTGCTGCTGAAAAAAGCAGCGAGCCGGCATTTGTCAGTATCAACCAGCTTTTCAATATCAGTGGAACAATGGTCCACACCTAAAACGACAGCCTTTTTTAAACGCGATATTTTGAAGAAATAGCTGCTTAAATCTTTGTGAAATAATTGGAAGCCCGGCGTTAGCCTGCCTATAAATGTTGTTTTGATGGAATCACCATCATCTGAATTATAATAGGATATAACATCTTCAAAATACGCGGCGATTTCATCCAGACGCGCTGATATACTGTCATCGGGATATAATTCCAAAACAGCCTGCAGACCGTCGCTTAATTCAACCAATCCGTCAATCAGGGAATTAACACCATCAATCACACCGGGAAAATATACATTGTACTGCATTTCGCTGCCTGTCGCGTGGAAAAGAATGTCCATGTCCTTCGCCATATATTCTAGTTTTAAAAGCTTGTCCAATCTTCAGCCTCCTGCCATGATATAAAGTGCAGGCATATACATGCTTGGTGTATACGACATATTATAACAAATTATACCAAACCCCTTGTTTAAATACAATGTACATCTGAATCTAAGCTGCTGTTTTTCAAGAATTAACCCCTGCAAGAACAAATCGAGATATGGTACAAACCGGCATCCCCGTCAGTACCATATCTCGATTTCACACATCTCTGCAGTAAATGCGTAAAAACTTCGCAAAGTAAAATCGGAATACAAGGTCGGTTGCTACAGGTTAAGCCGCTGATCAAGCTGATAGAAATCGCTCCATGGATCGATACCCCCAACCCGTTTCAGCGCTTCTTCCATATTGATGCCGTCGGGTGCCACGGTATCCAGCTCCTCCCATGCAATGGGCATGGAAACACCCGCCCCGTTTCTCGCCCTTATGGAATAGGGAGCAATGCTGGTAGCCCCCCTGCCGTTTCGTATCCAATCGATAAAGATTTTGTTTTTCCGGCTGTCCTTTCTGACATTGCTTGTGTAGCGGTCAGGCCACTTCTGCTCCATAACCTCGGCAACGCGCCTTGCAAAATCGTGAAACGTATCCCATGAAACAGCGGGTTTTAACGGTACAACCACATGATACCCTTTGCCTCCGCTGGTCTTGAGGTACGAAATGAGTGAAAGCTCGTCAAGAATACTTTTGATGTCTTTCACACCCCGGCGCACTGAATCCAGGTCCATTCCCTCATCCGGATCCAGATCAAACACCATCA
>DOWI01000254.1 GCA_003519645.1 Oscillospiraceae bacterium | reverse complement strand
GCTTAAAATGGGCTTTATTCGTGATGTCAGAAAAATTTTGAATGCTACACCCGCCGATACCCAGGTAGTGATGTTCAGTGCAACAATTTCGCGGGAGGTAATGGACGTTGCATGGGAATACCAGCATGATGCAATTGAGGTCACGGTTGAGTCAGAAGGAGAGAACCGCCCTAAAATCGCCCAGTTTTCCTTGCTTTCATCCGGCGAACGCCGCCGCCAGGATATTCTGACGCTCATGAAGGCGCTGGATTTGCATCGGGTGATGGTTTTCTGCAATATGAAGGTCACGGTCCGCCGACTCAGCGATAAACTACGACGGGCGGGATGTTCGGTGGATTGCCTGCACGGAGATATTCCCCAACATCAGAGAAACAAGGTAATGAACGGTTTTCGCGACGGCAACTTTGAAATTCTTGTGGCAACCGATGTTGCCGCAAGAGGAATTGATGTTGACGACGTTGAAGCAGTCTTTAATTATGATATCCCCGATGAAAACGAATATTATCTGCACCGAATCGGTAGAACCGGTCGTGCCAAACGACATGGACTGGCTTTTACCTTTATTAGTCCCAACGACCGTTTTCGCATCAGAGATATCAAAAAATACACCCACTCGGAGATTACTGAAATCGGAATAAACCAAGATGGTATTCCTGTATTACACTCGGGGGTCCCTCTTGTAAATACGCTTCAAGACATGCAATAATATTTTTGAAAGGAGAGCACGTTTGCTCTCCTTTTTTGTTTGGGGTTTGGCTGATGGTGGTGGGAAATAGGCAATAAACCTTGCCCTGCATTTACTGTTAACCCTTTGCATATATGTTGTAGTGGCGAGTTTTGCTATGTTTGATTGTGTATTCATCGGTAAACCGAAACCAAGATTTGCCTCAAAACGCCAAACAATGGCTGGCAATTTTGCGCCGGCTGCATATATATTCATTGTTTTACATAATTATTTATCCATATCCAATGATTATGCCCCAAAATATTAAAAATATGCTTTGATTTCGCCGATTATACCCCTTTTTGGGTAGTTACAGCGCTGTAACTTTTGGATGGTTGCACAAAGATAATTGGTTCTATAGTTGATTTGCCATAATTGGCAATTTCCTGGATATTCTGGCGTTATATCGACACATGCGGTAGTTTTTCAACCGGTTTCAATGTAAAACTGTCAAATTAAACCATAACTTGATACCGAATTTGATAACAAGGAAAGAAGTCGTTGCCAACCGTGTACAAGCGGTTTGTTTTGAAAAAACCCACTTAAATTTGTGTATTATCAACAAATATTAGCTTTTTTATCCGGTTTGACACCGTTGTTTTTTGTACGTATAATACATCTACACTTTGAAAAACGGATTTTTCTCCAACCAGCCGACATATCATANNCCTGGCACCTTAACCGGAATGTAAGCCGTTGATAAATAACAGTCCCGTCCGCGCTTGTGGCAAGTTTACACAGCGTGGTTTGGTTTTAACCGGACGGTTCTGAAAGAAAGGAAGCATTGGATGGATACCGTATATGCAGTGGCCCGTCTGATACGAAGTAGATCGTTTGCAGCCTCCGCGCTTGCGGTAGTCAGCGCCATTATTATTGCAATTGTTTCATTTAACGTAAAAGCAGTCACACTGGTAGACGGCGACACCAGCCGCGTGGTTCTCACGCTGGACAATGATCCCAAGCGGGTTGCAGTCAACGCAGGCATTTTTCTTGATGAAGGCGATAAGGTGGTTGCCGCAAGTGATATGAGCGTTTTTTCGGTCAATCGTGCCAAGGATGTTCAGGTTACCGCTGACGGAATTTCCACCGTTGTAAGAATGGCCGGCGGAACCGTGGCGGACGCTCTTGAAACGGTAGGCGTAGAGCTTGAAGAGGACGACAAGATCAATGTAAAGCTGACTCAGGAAATTGACGATGGCCTTGACATTAAGATCGATCGGATTTCTTATCAGGAGTATACTGTTACCGAAACCCAAAAATACGATTCAATTGTAGACTATACCAACACCATTTCCTATGGCAGAACCCTCATAAAACGCGCCGGGGTAAACGGAAGCAAAACCGTGACCTACCGCAAAACCATTAAAAACGGCAAGGTTGTCAAGAACGAGGTTCTTAAAACGGTTGTGAACAAAAAGATGGTTACTGAAATCAAGCTTGTGGGCATGAAGTTGGGTTCACCCATATCTACCGCCCCCTATTCCATCAAGCTCAACGCTAAAGGCCAGCCTGTCAGCTACAAAGCGAAATACAGCGGTCGATCAACCGCATACAGCAGTGACCGCGGATACGCCGGCACCAGAACCGCATCCGGACGGCCGGCTAAGGTGGGCGTTGTGGCGGTAAACCCAAAAATTATACCCTACGGCTCTGAATTGTATATTGTTTCGGCAGACGGTTCCTATGTCTACGGATACGCCATTGCCGGCGATACCGGAAGAGCATTGATGAACGGACATTGCGTTGTTGACCTGTTCTTTAAGCATTATGAAGAATGTCTTCGGTTTGGTGCAAAGAAATTGAATGTATATGTGTTGAAATAAANNAAATAAAACATGAATTTCCTGTGCTTTGTACGGGAAATTCATGTTTCTTTTGTCCAAAATAAAGTATGGTAAAGTTACGGGGTTGTTGTATGATTAAAGACGGAACAATACAACCATGCGCTCAAGTCCATTCCTTTTTAATGATGGGACAATC
>DOWI01000337.1 GCA_003519645.1 Oscillospiraceae bacterium | reverse complement strand
TAACCATATCGCTTACAGAAAATATATTATCCCGCAAAGGCTCAACCTTCAAAGAACTATAGCGAAGTATCTGCTCTTTTGTTACCTGTTTGATGCCTACAACGCCTTTCCCATACTCCTCGTATGCACGGCAGAGCTGCCCGCAGGCAGGATCATCACCGATAATAACATCGTCCCCGTATAATACAGCAAATGGCTCATCACCAACAAAAGATTTGGCGCAGCTTACCGCATGACCTAACCCTTTTGTCTCTTTCTGGCGTATGAAAAATATATTTGCGAGATTTGTGATTTGATTCAGCTGTTGAAGTACTTCCTGTCTTCCTGATGCCGCCAACCTTTGTTCAAGCTCCGGTACATGATCAAAATGATCCTCAATAATCCCTTTTCCCCTGTTGGTTATGATTAATATATCTTCTATTCCGGAAGAAACCGCTTCTTCGACAATATATTGTATCGCCGGCTTGTCCACAATGGGCAGCATTTCCTTAGGCAAAGCCTTGCTAATCGGCAGTACACGCGTACCAAGGCCTGCCGCCGGTATTACAGCTTTACGCACCTTTTTACAACTCATATTCTATACTTCCTTCCTATTTTTTATTCTTATACTAAATACAATTGAATACCGGCCTTGACTGANNAGGCCGGTATTGTATTTTGAACTATTTATAGAGCAATAACGCCTGATAAAGCATTTGTCCAAACCACACGATACCGCTCGCTACAGCAACAAGTACAAGAGATACTCCACCCTGTGCGCTAAGCTCACGGCGATATTCTGCCACAGTCGAATTATCCTGCGTTGGATCACAGTAAACTCGTTCCATACGCATTTTTTTACTGATATTTCTAATACGTTTAATAGCTGTGCGCTTATAAAGGGAGTTACCAATCAGTCCAAATATTATTTGAACTAATAGGTTAATAAAAAATAAAAGACCGACTATTTGAAAAAAAATTGAAAACTGACCGCTTCCCATCAACGCCGAGAATGATTGAAACATTGCGGCATCTGTAGTCATGTCAAGNNTGAGGTAATATAAAAGTATTATAAACATAGCTGTTAATCATGGTTGACAGCAGGGATAAAAACAAAAGAATACCGCCTGCCAGATAATTTTTCCTATAAAGAAGCCAATACGGCGTAAAGAAAAAAGCAACCCAATTCCATGATACATGTGTACTGTTACGAGACATCTTATAAAAACGTGGAAGATAATATGCCGAATTTGGGCCGACATATGTCACCAAATCCTCAGCAGGAATTTCTTCAATTTTTTCATCGTGTGCTACTCCGCCAAAGGGATCCATAATCGGGACATGGAACGGGGTATATTCACCGTATCCTNNGGTTGGACCTCCGTAATGGGGAGGGTTCTGTCGATTCTGTCCCGGAGCACTGCTCCAGTCCGGCGCTTGCATCGTCATACCGCAGCGGGAACAGAATTCTGCAAATTCCGGATTCTCTTTTCCGCAACGGGAACAGGTGTCTACCTGTTTCGAATAGTTAGAATTATGTGTCGTAGGGTTTGTATGTTGCTGCGAGGATGAAGGCTCCTCCGGACGTTTCCACTGACGTGATGTTCCATGATCCTCAGTAAATCGGCAACGTCCTTCCAGCTTCCAGCATTCGCGATGATGGGGTGCCCCACAATCCGGACAGGCAACAATATCTTCTGATTCCTGAAATTTCTGTTTACAGACGGGACACAAATACCCTTCATAAAAGAACATATGCCCATTTCCTTTCAAGCGCTAATACTTGTAATCCTACTGCAATTATATTTGAAAAAATCATTCAATTGTTTAAAAATCTGTTAAATCATTTTACCTTTTTTTATTTGCAACTTCAATGATAATCACAATCGTTTAAAAAAAGTTAATGATTATATATCGTTATCATCCATATACGAGGCGGAAAATGAAAAATCTCTATAATATCTGAGCATTCTGAAAGCCCCGCCGTATGGAACAGCAAGAATATATATTATCAAAACCAAAAGACTTATTGCCAATGATATACGCTTGAGCAGCTTGTCCTCATTATGTCCAAATGCTAATATGGTTCCACGAACAAAAAAAGGCAGAGGCAAAACCGACATTATAAGTATGTTCACATTTGCGGCCGTGTATCCCGATTCGGAAAAAGGAGTTTCGAGTCCTCCAAACTGAATAAATGCAGTAACAGATGCAATCATTGAAATCAGTCCGGTTAACAGTAACAAAAAGGAATCGCTGGCATATTCCCGATGATTTTTGGAATAAGAGCGATAGGAATAGATACCGGTACCGAGAAAAACGGTTGAGGATATTAACAAGTATGTACTCGAGCGAAAATATGAACGCTCTAGCTCACCAGTTGTACGCATAGACATGATCAAATAAACGGTAACAGCAAGTAACCCCAAAGCAGCCAACTGATATAGGATTGATTTTGCAAAGCGTGATATGCTCATACCGATTCCCCCAACATAATTACTTTGATAATTCTGTAATTGTTATCTGCTCCAAAAGAACCTGGACTGTTTCGCGTGTTGCAAGCTTGGTACCTTCCTGCATCGCACTTGCCGTACCGCATGCCGCGGCAAGCCGCACACATTCCTCTACTGAACTCTCCTTCATGAAACCGATAATAAAACCAGCCAGTACGCTGTCGCCCGCCCCGACAGTGGATTTAACCTCCACCGCCGGAACAGCAGCGCGTATTGCGCGGCCTTTTGAAAGAAACAATATACCATCAGCACCGAGCGAAACAAGAACATTCTCTACCCCGTTTTTGCACAAAACCAGAGCAGCATCCGCTATTTCATCTATTGAGTTTCCGCTAAAATTAATGATGTTTTTTAGCTCATGTATATTAGGTTTGATAAGCCATGGTGATATGCGTCGATAATCATCTAGAGACAGCATATCATTATCAACTGCAACAAGAACGCCGATATGCTTTACTGCCGTTATCAACTCAACATATTGATTGACCGAAATATTTTGTGGAAGGCTTCCCGCAAATACAACAACATCACCCGGATGCACCCTACTTTTGATTAGTGACATAAGAGCTTCAATCATCATCACCGAAACAGAAGGGCCTTTCCGGTTTACTTTGACTGTGTTTCCGTCATATCTTAATGTCAAATTCTCACGAACAGCGCCTTCAATCAGAATAGGCTCATAACGAAGTTTTTCACTTTCGAGATAACCGGAAAATTCCCGGCAGTTTTCCTTTCCAGTCAATGTCAAGCATCGTGTCTGTAGGCCAAAGGAATGTGAAACACGTGATACGTTAATTCCCTTCCCACCGACTTCACGCGTTTCGCTCAATACACGATTTGCTTTATNNATTATCAAAGCTTATACCGTCGGTCCAGAGTGTAACATCAATAGAAGGGTTGAGTGTGATGGTAATAATGCTTCTGTTCACAATAAGAAATATGTCCTTTCCCGGTTTTACGCCCTTAAAAGGACATATAACCGATTTGAAAATGAACTGAAAGTCCATTATATTTGGTTGAAAGAATCTCTACAATCTGCAACCAATAACTTAAAGCTTAAATCCTATGCCATTTAACACCCTGAGGCGTATCCTCAAGAACAACACCCATATCCTTAAGTTCATCACGTAGGCGATCCGATTCAGCCCAATTCTTTTGACGGCGTGCCTGGGTACGCTGCTCAATCATGGCTTCAATTTGCTCGTCGATACCATTCTGCCTACGTTCGTATAATAGGCCAAGTACATCAGTCAACTCGTTAAATATATCCAAAGCTTTTTTACAAACGCTTAACGTTGGTGATGCGGCTATTGCAACATTAATATCCCGTACAAGCTCAAAAACTGCNNCGAATCGCATCCGCGGTATTCAGGTCATCCTCCATTGCCTCAATAAAGCGATTACGGTGTTCTTCAAAAGCGTCAAACAATCCGCTATCGTTTTCAGCGCTTTTCTCAGTTGCATTTTTTAATGCAAATTCAAGATTTTGACGACAGGTATAAAGCCTGTCGAGTGCTGCTACACTCTGTTCGATAATGTCAGTATTATAGTTAATAGGGCTGCGATACGAGGAAGATATCAGGAAAAAGCGAATCGGTTCATACCCGTATTTTTCGGCAACATCACGCACTGTAAAGAAGTTATTTAGGGATTTGGACATCTTTTTGTTGTCCACATTGATGTATCCGTTATGCATCCAGTAATTTGCAAAAGGAACGCTGTTGCAGCACTCGCTTTGTGCAATTTCGTTTTCATGATGCGGAAAAATCAAATCCTGTCCGCCACCATGAATATCTATGGTTTTGCCCAAAAAGCGCCTTGCCATAGCAGAGCATTCAATGTGCCATCCCGGACGCCCATTGCCCCAAGGAGACTCCCAGAAAGGTTCGCCGGGCTTGGACGATTTCCAAAGCGCAAAATCTATGGCTTCTTCCTTAATTTCGCTTACATCGATTCTTGCGCCCGATTCCAGATCATCAAGAGGCTGGTGCGAAAGCTTTCCATATTCTTTGAAGCTTCTGGCACGGAAGTAAACATCACCGTTTTCAACCCGATAGGCATGTCCCTTATCCACCAGCTCCGATATGATATTAATTATTTCATTAATATTTTCAGTTGCACGCGGATGTACAGTTGCCTCCCGCACGTTCAGCCCGGATGCATCCTTCCGGAATTCTTCGATGTACCTTTCAGCAATTATTTCATAGGTCACATTTTCCTCATTGGCACGGCGTATGATTTTATCATCAATATCTGTAAAATTCTGAATATAACGCACTTCCCACCCTCTCCACTCCATATAGCGGCGAAGCACATCAAACACACATAAAGGTCGTGCATTACCAATATGAATCAGGTTATACACAGTCGGGCCGCAGGCATAAATCTTAACTTTGCCTTCCTCGATGGTACGAAGCTCTTCTTTCTGATTGGTTAGCGTATTATAAATCTTCAAACAGGTTTCCTCCCCGGTTCACTTTCCGAAATCAATTTTTTTAATCCTTTTTTACTAAAGCTTCAAGCCTATCCAGTTTTGCTTCCAACCTGCAAAGCTCTTGGGCAACCGGATCAGGTATATGAACCTGATCAAGTTCACATAGTTTTGCTCCGTTTTTGCGGGCAATCCTTGCCGGTACACCAACCGCCGTGCAGTCATCAGGTATATCGTTCAGAACAACAGCACCTGCGGCAATTCTGACGTTATTGCCGATGCGAATAGGTCCTAAAACCTTTGCACCCGATCCGACCATCACATTATTGCCAAGGGTAGGATGTCTTTTACCTTTATCTTTCCCCGTACCGCCAAGTGTTACACCTTGATAAATAATGCAGTCATCCCCAATAACCGTGGTTTCACCGATTACAACCCCGGTTCCGTGATCGATAAAAAGGCGTCTGCCGATCGTTGCACCCGGATGTATTTCAATATTGGTCTTTTTCAGGCACCGCTGAGAAATCCATCGAGCTATAAACCTGAGATTATGTCTTAAAAACCAGTTGGCCTTGCGATGAGAACGCACCGCTTTAAAGCCATTATAAAGCAGCATTACTTCCAACGATGAACGAGCAGCAGGATCTTTATCTTTTATTGCTGCAATATCTTCTTTTATGCGTTTAAACATAATAAGTTATCCTTTCGTGGGTATTAAATACTTACGGTTAATATTCCCATACAAATCATGTATCAAAGAACCTCCGCTGCAAAAAGCAACGGAGGTGCAAGGCACGGTTCCACTCCTGATTTAACTTTGGGCTGCTAACCCGCCATATAACGGTGGCAGACCGCACAGAGATACTAACCGTTCCCCCTGTGAGCTGGAAGGTGCATTTCACCGATTTACTGCAAAAAACGCTTACAGCCTTGGGCGTTTTCTCTCTGTTACAGATTCAAACAGCTACTTTTCCTTCGTCTTTGCTTTATGTAGTATTTATTTCATTATATACAATACTTAGAGAAAGTCTACCATTATTAGAAAAAACCCTATATCGTACCCTTAAAGTAATGTCTTAACTCCCACACATACTTAATACCGGAGATTACAGTCAAAATGACCGATATCCAAATTAGAACCCGCCCGATTAAAAGCGGTATATTAAAGACAGCATTGGGTAATGCATATCCTGACAAAACAGTTGTTTGCCACGTTGAAAATTCCAGTGCAATAACCATATAAATAATCGAAATAAACTGGGCAACCGTTTTCGCCTTACCTGCAAAGCTTGCAGCCACAACTACGCCGTCCTTTGCAGCAATAAGCCGAACCGATGTGACCATAAACTCACGTGTGAGAACCAACATCACCGCCCAGACATCCAATTGACCGGTTACTAGAAAACCTAAAAAAGCGGCTGTAGTAAGCATTTTATCAGCAAGAGGGTCAAGAAATTTTCCGAAATTTGTAATTAGGCCTTGTGAACGCGCGATTTTTCCGTCAAATAAATCCGTAAGCGCTGCAATAACAAAAACAATTACTGCCAGAAAAAAATGAAACGGAAAATCCAGCATCATCAGTAGTAAGAATAACGGAGCCAAAACAATCCGCAAAACAGTCAGCTTGTTGGGTGTATTCACTCACAGCACTCTCCTATTAAATCCCAATCCATTGAATCAGTAATCTTTACTTTAATCATATCCCCGGAGTTAATGTTACGAATTTTTCCCAGCGGACAGTTAATAAACACCTTACCGTCAATATCAGGTGCATCGGCCGTACTGCGGCCAAACCAGCATTCCGCATATCTGTCATAGCTTTCAACCAATACATCTAACACTTTGCCAGTCTGTGAGCTGTTGATTTCGCCGGATATCCGGCTTTGTTCCTGCATGATAATATCACGGCGGCGTTGCTTCTCCTTTTCATCGACCTGATCAGACATTAAAGCTGCAGCTGTTCCCTCTTCAGGAGAAAATGTAAAACAGCCTAGACGTTCAAACCTCATATCATGAATAAAATCACATAGTTGGTTAAATTCTTCCTCACCTTCGCCCGGAAAGCCTGTCATTACTGTGGTACGCAGTACAATACCAGGGACTCTATTACGTATCTGCTCAATCTTCCTACGAAGCAAATCATTGTTACCCGGTCGATTCATTGCCTCCAGTATTCTTCCACTGGCATGCTGTATAGGAATATCCATATATTTTACAACCTTATCCTGTGATGCAACAACTTCCAGCAGACGATCTGTTATGTGCTCGGGATAGCAATAAAGAAGTCTGATCCATCGCAAACCCTCAATTTCACACAGCCGCTCCAGAAGCTGGGGTAAAGCAGGACTACCATAAAGGTCAACACCGTACAAGGTCGTATCTTGCGCAACCAAAACTAACTCTTTCACGCCGTTATGGACGAGAGTACGTGCTTCGTCGATAATATTCTCTATCTGTCGACTTCGCAGCTTGCCCCTGATCATTGGGATGGCGCAATAGGTGCAGCAGTTATCGCAGCCGTCGCTTATCCGAAGATAGGCAAAGAAGTCCGGCGTTGTCTGTAGCCGCTCTCCTTCGAGACTCCAGCATCCCTTTTCAGGAAATCTCACAACAAGTTGATCTTTCAGGACCGAGTGCAGTATCTCCACAATGTCACCGTTTGCACCCAGACCAAGCACTGCGTCACATTCCGGAAGCTCTTTTACAAGTTCTTCACGGTATCGCTCCGCCATACAGCCTGTCACAATAATTTTTTTGACACGACCTTCATCCTTGAGTTTGCCGAACTCGATAATCTGTTCAATCGACTCTTTCTTAGCATCCTCAATAAATCCGCACGTGTTAATAATCACTACATCAGCAAGGCCGCTGTCTGCAATTAATTCAAACCCTGAATTTTTAAGCTTTGCCAGCATCAGCTCTGCATCCATCTGGTTTTTAGGGCACCCAAGCGAAACCATTCCTACTTTATAAGTCATCAATTTCCAAATCCTGTTCTTCAGATTTCCATTCTTTTATGGCTCGGCGAATAACACTGCCTTCAAATCCATAGCGGGCAAGCGCCGCAGCCGTCCGGTGAAGATTCCCTTCGCCATCTTTTTTATTATAGTATTTTTTACACAGCAAAGCAAGAGCCTGCTGCATATCATCGCAATCAATTAAATCTACGGCATTTTGTGCTATTTCGCGACTAACCCCAAGCGCACAAAGTTCCTGAATAATGCGGCGGGATGGATAAAGCTTACGTTCAGCCATATCACGGGCACGATGCTCTGCATAGGTACAGTCATTGATAAGGCCAAGCTCTTCCATATGTTCGGCGGTTTGGGCTGCAATATTTATATCGGAATCCCGGCGTAGCTTTTTCTCAAGCTCTCCGCGTGAATAATCCCGTAAAGACAGAAGGTACAGAGCTTTTTCATGGGAGCGCCGACGCTGCGATTCATTGATCAGCTCACTAAGCTGTTGCTCTGACAATGAGGAGCCAACCTTATAAGGCGACTCCTCAAAAGTGCGGGCATCCACTGTCACGGCCGGTTCTTCATCCAAAACCAACTGAAACAGACGTCCCCGTTTTTTTCTAAGCTCGGTAATAACCATATAAAGGTCATTCCTTTACGAGTTTAATTATATAGGAATTTAATCATCTACAGAAATATCGATTTTAGCCTTGGCTGTGCCGGCGCTTACCTTTGCCGCCGCCTCTATAGGGATTTCGGTAGGCTGAAGCTTGGGTGCAACCTTTCTCACAGTTGGATTTAGCTTGCTTATATTTTCACGAACCAGCTGTTCAAGCTCGTTTGCAAGCTCAGAATCAGCTTTTATTATTTCCTTTACGTTATCCCTGCCCTGCCCTAGACGGTTTTCTTTGTANNCCATACATAATATCAAATTCAGCCTCTTTAAATGGAGGTGCAACCTTGTTTTTGACAACCTTTACTCTCGTATGGGAACCAATTGACTCCCCGCCCGATTTAAGCGTTTCTGTACGGCGCACGTCAAGACGCACAGATGCATAGTATTTTAGTGCATTTCCGCCGGCGGTAACCTCGGGATTACCGTAAACGACACCAACCTTGAGGCGAAGCTGGTTGATAAAAACAGCCATGCAATTGGATTTTGATACAGCGCCGGCAAGCTTCCGCATCGCCTGCGACATCAAACGAGCCTGCAAGCCAACGTGAGTGTCGCCCATTTCACCCTCAATTTCAGCTCTCGGAACCAGAGCAGCAACCGAGTCGATAACGACAATATCAATCGCCCCAGAGCGAATCAATGCCTCGGCAATTTCCAGCGCCTGCTCTCCGGTGTCCGGCTGGGAAACAAGAAGCGAATCAACATCAACACCCAGCGCACTTGCATATACAGGGTCCAGAGCATGCTCCACATCAATAAAAGCGGCTTCTCCGCCCTTCTTCTGCGCTTCAGCTACAACATGCAGTGCCAAAGTTGTTTTACCTGAAGCCTCCGGTCCATAAATTTCGACAATACGCCCGCGCGGTAGTCCGCCGATTCCCAATGCCGCATCAAGCATAAGTGAACCGGTGGGTATGTAATCAATATTCATTCCAACATTTTGACCCAGGCGCATAACAGCGCCTTTGCCGTAACTTTTTTCTATTTGCTGTAACGCTAGTTCAAGTGCTTTCTTCTTATTCTCTTTATTATCCTGAGCATTCTTGCTGCCTTTATTTTTTTGGTCAACCGCCATTTTTATGACCATTCCTTT
>DOWI01000336.1 GCA_003519645.1 Oscillospiraceae bacterium | reverse complement strand
CAGAGACAGTATTTCAGCAATGATGCGTTTACGTGACTTTAAGACTGCCGGTACACAAGGTCTGCTGGATTGCAATATAAAATCAATAATTGTTCCGCTACTCGCAGACCATGTCCTAAGAGAAGCGAATCACTATTTGTGTGTGCTGGGAGTATGTGGTGCAGATAGAGTATAAGAATCAGCATTGGATTGATTATCANNCATATAAAATACCCATACACGCAAATGCCATTTCATCCGGCTATTTGCATGTATGGGCTAATCAAGGCGATTCTACTCGGCGGTCTCTGAAGAAGTATCAAATTGATCAACGGCTTCTTCAACAGTGATTTCTTCGGAAACATCCCTTGCAATTGCTTCATCCTCTGCAAAGACATCCTGCTCATCGAATTCGGGAGCCGGCTCAACCACAGGAGACATCTTCTGCAGAATCCAGCCTAACACAGCCAATACAATTGCATAAAATGCGTACTGGCCGCAGCTTGATACAAAAGTATTGATAATATCATACTCATTACCTTTGAATGTTATTTGCTGCTGTTGCATAATATTCTTGAGATATTCCAGAACGTTTACAAAAGACCAAATCGTATAGATTGCAAGGAGGCCTGCAATCACATACAGTACAATGCTGAGGATCGAAATTTTTCTTTTACTCATTTGTTCACTTTCTCTCTATAATTTTTTTGAATTGCATAAACACAAAAAGGAAAAGCCAAATCCGTACAGATTTGGCTTTTCCTTTTGCTGAACTGGTGCNNCTAGAACCTGAATCTAGCGCGTCTGCCAGTTCCGCCATATCCGCATATTGTGTTTCCTTTTATTTTTACACGGTAAGAAAACTGAAACCGAGGCGGGGCATTTCAGCCTGATCCGCTTGCTGTCACAACTGACAGCGAAAATTATTATATATGGTTAAATGATAAATGTCAAGCACAATTTATGTTATTCTAAGCGGTCCTGCAGTGAGCATTTTTTCACTAGTTTACACTACGGTAATTTTGCAAATCTTATATAAATCGGCTGGTTCGTTTTAGTTGCTCATGTTGGTCTAATATGCTATAATCATACGAACGGGGAGGATAGCATAATGGTGATATTTGGGATAGACCCTGGATATGCAACCGTCGGATGGGGATGCATCCGATATGAACGCGGGCGATTTATTTTACTTGATTATGGCACTGTTTTGACTCCCGCCGATATGAAGTTTTCAAACCGCCTTTCGTTGATTCATGAAGAGCTGACGGCGCTCATTATCAGATACAATCCCGACATAGTTGCGGTTGAAAAACTGTACTTTAAAAACAATCAAAAAACCGTAATTGATGTTGCGCAGGCACGTGGCGTGATTTTACTTGCTGCCGAACAATGTAAGTTGCCGCTTTATGAATATACTCCGCTGCAGGTTAAATCTGCTGTTACCGGTTATGGAAAAGCAGAAAAGCCACAGGTGATGGAAATGACTCGCCGTCTTTTGAGACTTCGTGAGGTGCCACGTCCCGATGATGCCGCTGATGCAATCGCGCTTGCAATATGTCATGCACAGTCATGCGGTTCACCTCTAAAACGCCGCCTTGCGGAGATGTAATAATTTAAAGCATTCTTGTAAAGGGAAGGATGATTTTAGTGATATATAGCCTAAAGGGAAAACTGGTACATAAAGAACCGCATATTGCCGTAATTGAATGTGGCGGTGTAGGATTTTGCTGTCGTATAACCATGACAACAGCACGACAACTCCCCGCTCTAGGTGAGGAGACCATGCTTTATACAAAAATGAATGTCAGGGAGGATGCCATTGGGCTTTTTGGCTTTGCAGACAGAGCGGAACTGGGCTGCTTCAACCACTTAACATCGGTTACCGGTGTCGGGCCCAAAGTTGCAATCTCTATTCTATCTGAGCTATCCCCCGAACGGGTTGCACTTGCTACCGCTTCCGGTGACTATAAAACTCTTACAAAAGCGTCAGGAGTAGGACCGAAGCTTGCACAGCGTATCGTGCTGGAGCTGAAAGACAAATTTGGGGGGTTACAGATTACGGGTGGCGTAGAAATCCCCGGAAATACCGGTATTGTGTCAGCGGCAGGAAATGCTGCTGAAGCGGTCAATGCGCTTTCTGTTTTGGGTTTTACAGCAGCTGAGGCTTCTGCTGCAGTTGGAAAGCTTGACAGTTCTATGCCGGTAGAAGCGTTGGTTCGTGAAGCCTTGAAAACGCTGGCGAAACGTGGCTGAAAATAATGGAATGGGGGAGGAAAGTATATGAGTGGTGAATCTATAAAAGATGATACAATGGAAATGGATATGGAAAACAGGATGATATCGGCATCAAACCTCCCCGAGGATGAAGGAGATAATCCGCTGCGCCCGCGTGTATTTACCGAATACATTGGGCAGACAAAGGTGAAGGAGAACCTTTCGGTTTTTATTAATGCGGCAAGGCTGCGCGGTGAAGCCCTTGACCATGTCCTTCTGTATGGACCTCCGGGACTTGGAAAGACAACCTTATCGGGGATTATCGCCAACGAGATGGGCGTTGATATACGTATTACATCCGGTCCTGCAATTGAGCGCCCGGGCGATCTGGCGGCAATGCTGACCAATCTGGAAGAGGGCGATGTGCTGTTTATAGACGAAATACACCGCCTGTCTCGTATGGTTGAGGAAATACTCTATCCTGCAATGGAGGATTTTGCAATTGATATAATTAACGGAAAAGGTCAGGGGGCATCTTCCATACATCTGCCGTTACCCCGCTTTACCTTGATCGGAGCGACCACAAGGGCAGGACAGCTTTCGGCTCCGCTTCGTGCNNACGGAAGAGCTTGCATTAATCGTTCTCAGGAGCGCTCGTATACTCAATATAGCCTGTGACCAGGAGGGTGCGCTCGAAATTGCATCCCGAGCCAGAGGAACGCCGCGTATTGCCAACCGCCTACTGAAACGTGTACGTGATTTTGCGCAGGTCATGAGCGAGGGAACAATTACGCTCAAATCTGCTAGGAAGGCACTTGACAGGCTTGAGATAGATGAGTTGGGACTCGATATGGTTGATCGGCGCATGCTCGAGTCTATGATTC
>DOWI01000005.1:2337-3393 GCA_003519645.1 Oscillospiraceae bacterium | reverse complement strand
GAAGTCACGGTAACGGTCACCTATCAGACTAATATCGGACTGTTCGGAGGATTCGGCTCCTTCCCGATAACGCTCAGGGCTGATGCCGCAGGAAAATCGGAAGTCTATTGGAAGTAGGTGATGAGATGGAAAAAACCAAGCGTATCTTTAAAGATAAAAACGGCTCAGGCTTTCCGCTCATCATTGCCATAACCCTGTCGCTCTTGATTGTCTTTACCGGCATTTCGGAATATTTCCGGCTTATGATTGTGGCACAGGGTGTGCGGGATGCATTACAGGCTGCCGTCATCTCCACCGTCAACGACAACTATGACGATGTGTACCACGGTGTGCGGGAAGGCTACAGCGGAGCCTACCAGCCCATTGTGGAGGATTTTGAAGAAAGTCTCGATTACGGCGATATATATAACAGGCTGGACGGTATCCTCGGTCTTTCCTACAGTGGTGGCTATCATGAAAAACGCACTTCTGACGGAAAGCTGGAATTTAAAATATGGAATCTGGATGTGGATATTCGAAATGCTCCTTTCGCATCAAGTGACCAAGTCTCTGCCCGCTTTAAAGCTGACAGCACCATCATGCTGGAGGTTCCGGTATCCTTTGGAGGAAAACTGCTGCCGCCTATGCGTATCAAAGTCAAGACCAGTGCCGGGTATACGCCGAGATTTTAATTTTTTGTGAAAGTCTATTTTGTAAGGATAGACTTTTTGAAAAGTTCGTGGTAGGGTGTGACTTAACAAGGTAAATCTCAAAATTTTACAAATAGGAGGACACTCTTATGAATAATAAAATGAAGAAATGGCTGACTGTCATCGGTTGTCTCGCCATCTGTGCAGTATTGGTGGTACTGATTGGGCAGCAGTTCAAAAGTCCAAAACCGGTGGACAATCCGCACCCACCTCAAAGCTCCGATGTGAGCAATGTGACAGTAGACCCGAAGGTTCCGCAAAATACAGAGAAAGAAAAAGATGTCACCATAGCCCCTTCTGACACCACCCAGCCGACAAGCACCGACAATGGTGCGGTTTCCAGTGGCACCGAGCAGACCATTCAGGG
>DOWI01000005.1:0-2257 GCA_003519645.1 Oscillospiraceae bacterium | reverse complement strand
GACGGCAAGATTTATGTGCCGGGTTTTGGGTGGATCGGTGATATTGGGGATGGACAAGGAACCACTGTGGATGGTGACGGCGATATCAACAAGCGGGTTGGCATTATGGATTAAAACAATGTTTATATGTATGAAGGTACGGTTGAAAGATACCGTGCCTTTTTCTTTTGCAAAAAAGGAGGTCAGGATGAAAAAATTGCTTTTGAGAGTCTTGCCGATGTTCCTTATTTTTTGTCTGCTCTGCCCGATGACTGCTTTTGCCGACACCGGCGGCAGCGGGAACATTGACGGCGGAGGCGGCGGCATGGGCAGCGGAACCAGCACCAACTCATGGAGTCCCGGTAATGAAGGTGTGCGTGTCACAGTGGTTCGCGCGAGCGACCATGCGGTTGTTACTACACCGGTGGATTTTACAAATAAAACCCCCAGCAATGTTCGGCTACACTTTGGAGGGAAAAGTAAAATCAGTTATACGAACGGCCAGACACTCGTACCAAGTGTAGACCCGTATAAATTTATTAACCCTGGACAGACCATGCCCCGCATCATCAGCACTAACGGCAGCAACAACATTGAGGCCATCAAAAAATACTTCTGTTCCGAATACGTGGTTAAGCGTATCGCAGAGGTTACAGGCATGGATTATGGCATCCTCATCGGCGGAGAGTATAAAATTCTTTTGGAACCCATCGCCTACTACAAATTTGAAGGTGTTATGATTGCCACCACCGCTACCGAAGCTGCGCTCTACGATGAGCAGACAAGCGGCCTTTTAAGGCGGCGTATGGTGTCCCTTACTCATAAGAATTTGCCCCTCGCCATGTTTCTTGAAGTAAGTGATCTCGGCTATCCCGCATGGGGAGGAAGCAAAACAAGCGCCGCTTCCAATGCGGACATCAAGTCCAGCCTTGGGCTTGGCATTGTCCGTTTTACAGAAAAGCCGGAGGAACCTCAGATTGACGTCTACGATTATGAGTACCGTGTGAACACGGATGTCATTACGGCAATCAGAGTCAGCGGCGGTCAATCCGACCCCGACAGGCCCACCCGTGTCAGCTTTAATATCGGTGGGCGAACCTACAACGTGGGTAATGTTTATTATCCTGAAGGAGACAGTCAGCTTGCGTGGGTAAAATGGAAAACCCCGGATACTGAGCAGACATTGACAATCCATGTGACGGTATCCGGTCCCGGAAGCACCGCCAAAACCACCCTCAATGTAAAAATCGTTGATCTTGACAAAAATTCTCCGCCTAATCCCGTAGCCGATGACCGCAACGACAGCTACCGTATCGCCGCTGTTCCGAACAGAGCGATAAAAAGCACGGCAAATTGGAGTGTTTGGCGGCCGTGGTGGCAAGAGTACTGGGTATGGCATGGGGATGATGAAGATGGATATTGGTGCGATCACGGATGGTGNNTGGTGGGAATTTGACCTGGATCGCTACAGCGCCAGTCTGACCGCTGCCATGAGCATCAAGTGTGACAACCGTAACCCTACTGCCAGCGGAAGGACAATGAAATCAGGATACGGCATCAATCAGACAGTTATCGGAAGTGTCAGCTCCAACCAAAGCTCAGCAGTTACTCAGCCGCAGAATGCGGTCAGCTACTTCCCGGAGTTTGGTTATGAAACCTACTGGCGGCTTTTAGAACGTATGGGTTCGGGGCGGTTTGAATTTCAACGTAATCCTTATTCCACTTATAAAAATCGCACTCATTTCAGCCCGATTTGGATGCCTGATGGAGCCTATACCGTTAACACTTGGCTCATTGATGGGTGGACGCCGGATGGGATGCTGTCCGCCAACCTCACTGACTCCCTTACAATTCGCGGGAATTTGTGGAGCGACTGGCATGTCGCCCCCCTCAATCCTTAATAAAATATCAGAAAAAGAGCAAGGCTGCAGAAGTATTTCTGCGGTCTTTTCTTAACTTTGGAAAGGTGGTCTTTATGAAGAAATACAAGAAAACAGCTCTTGTTTTGACTTTTGCCCTCATGGTAGCCTTTGCGTTTAGTACGACAGCATACGCCGCTCCGACCGGGGATGTGGCAGGGGCTATTGAGGGTACTTGGCGGGACGCCTCCGGTCAGATCAAGACGGTTGTCAACAACGTGGTGTTTCCCGCCATTGACCTCATTTTGGCAGTGTTCTTCTTTGCCAAATTGGGGATGGCGTATTTTGATTATCGGAAGCATGGTCAGTTCGAATGGGCCGCACCGGCTATTCTGTTCGCCTGCCTTGTGTTCACGCTG